>CAYOIG010000769.1:0-4217 GCA_964403915.1 uncultured Myxococcaceae bacterium | reverse complement strand
GGCAGCGGCGCCCACGAAGGGAGCACTCGCGAAGATGGCCTGCGCGCGCGTCGCGCCGAGCTGCTGCGAGGCGCTGATGTGGAGCACGAGGCTGAGACCGTAGGAGGCAGCGCCGACGACGAGCGCTGCCGCGGTGGCGCGTGCTGAGCCGCTCCAGCCTGCGAGCGCGAGGCCCATGCCGAGATTGAACGCGCCCGCCACGAGCCCCTTCACCAGCGTCGTGCCGGCGGGCGTCATGCCGTCCACGAGCGCCGTGAGCTGGTTGTCGAGGCCCCAGCACAGGCAGGCGAGCGCCGCGAGCAGGCCCGCGGCAATGCCGGGCCAGCCGCTTCCGGCGGAGAGCGCCGCCGAGGCCGCGATCACGACCGCGAGGCCGAGCCGGCCGCGGCCTCCGAGGGATTCGTGAAAGAATGCGAGGCCCAGCAGCGCCGTCGCTGCGAGCTCGAGGTTGAGCAGCAGCGAGACGTCGCTCGAGGAGGCGAGGCGGAGCGAGAAGAGGAGCGCGAGCGGCCCGAGCACGCCGCCGGTGAGCACTGCGCCCGATAGGCGCCAGGCGCTCCGGCGATCGAGTCGAGCGAGCGGCGCGCGGCGGCCCGCACGCAGATGTAGAGGCAGCACGCCGAGCGCCGCGCCGAGGTAGAGCAGGCCGGCGAGCTGCTGGGGAGGCAGCTCGCCGAGCAGCAGCTTGCTCGCGGGGGTCGAGACGCCGAAGAGGATCGCCGAGAGCAGCGCGAGCAGAACGGGCCGCATACCGTGAGCCCCGGCGCGCTAGAGCTGCGGCAGCACGTCGACTGCGCGCTGCCGCAGCCAGTGGTCGGCCAGCACCAGCAGCACCATGGCTTCGACGACCGGCACCGCGCGCGGGAGCACGCACGGATCGTGGCGACCCTGCGCTTCGAGAGTGACGGCGCGGCCGGCGCGATCGACGGTCTGCTGCGGGGAGGCGATCGTCGCCGTCGGCTTGAAGGCCACGCGCAAGACGATCTCCTCGCCGTTGCTGATGCCCCCCTGCACGCCGCCCGAGCGATTCGAGGTCGTTCGCGGGCGGCCGTGTTCGCCGGGGACGAACGGGTCGTTGTGCGCGAGGCCGGTGAGGAGCGTGCCCGCGAAGCCGCTGCCGATCTCGAAGCCCTTCGAGGCCGGCAGCGAGAGCAGACCGTGGGCGAGATCCGCCTCGAGCCGGTCGAAGACCGGCGCCCCGAGGCCCGGCGGAACGCCCCGCGCCACGCAGGTCACCACACCGCCGAGCGAGTCGCCGCGCCGGCGGGCGGCGTCGATGCGAGCGGCCATCTCTGCCGCCGCGGCGGCGTCGGGGCAGCGAACGGCATTCGATTCGACGCTCTCGAGTGTCACCTGTGCGGCGTCGATCTTCGCCTCGACCTCGTGAACGCGCTGAACCCAGGCCAGCACCTCGATGCCCGCGCCCAGCTTCAGCAGCTTGCGTGCGATGGCGCCCGCCGCGACGCGACCGATGGTCTCGCGCGCGCTGGCGCGCCCGCCTCCCTGCCAGTTGCGGATGCCGTACTTCGCCTCCGTGGTGTAGTCGGCGTGCGAGGGGCGGTAGATGTCCTTCATGGCCTCGTAGGCCGAGGGGCGCGCGTCCTGGTTGCGGACGAGGATCGCGATGGGCGTTCCGAGCGTTCGGCCCTCGAAGACGCCGGAGAGGATCTCTGCGCGGTCGTCCTCCTGCCGGGGCGTCGTGAGGGTGCTCTGTCCCGGGCGCCGCCGGTCGAGATCGCGCTGGATCTCGGCCACGTCGAGAGCGAGCCGCGGCGGGCAGCCGTCGACCACCACACCGACGCCGCCGCCATGCGATTCGCCGAAGCTCGAGATCCGGAAGATGTGGCCGAACTCGCTGCTCATGCAGGCTCCCGAGGGGAGGATAGGGCGGCGGGCAATGGGCCGCCGCGGGGCGGCTGCTCGGTGCCCGGTTGGCACGCGACGCCTTTCCGCGGGATTCTCGGTGCTGCAGCGCGCCCGCCAGCATCGAGATCGAGGAGGGCACCGTTCATGTCGGAGGCTCCGAGGCGCTTCATTCCCGCGGCCGGTCGCAACTGGCTGCTTCCGCTCTACGACCCTTTCCAGCGGCTCTTCGGCGGCGACGCCGCGCGCGAGATGCTCGTGTCGCAGGCGAGCATCGCATCCGGTCACCGCGTCCTCGACGTCGGCTGCGGCACCGGGAGCCTCAGCCTCGCGATCGCGCGGCGCCACCCTGGCGCCGTCGTCATGGGGCTCGATCCGGATCCGAACGCGCTCGCTCGCGCGGAGCGCAAGGCCGAGCGGGAGGGGCTGAAGGTGCGCTTCGAGCGCGGCTTCGCGGACGCGCTGCCCCATCCGCCCGGCTCTTTCGATCGCGTCGTCTGCTCGCTGATGCTCCACCATCTGAAGTCCGACGAGAAGCGCAGGGCACTCGCCGAGGTTCTGCGTGTGCTGGCGCCCGGAGGGCAGCTCCATGCGCTCGACTTCGGCAGCGAGGAGGGCCACTCGGGGGGGCTGCTCGCCCGCTGGTTCCATCCGCCGGAGCATCTGCACGACAATCTCGAAGGCCGCCTTCCGGCGCTCATGCGCGAGGTGGGCTTCGCGGAGGCAGGTGAGGTTGGCCATCGCGCGACGCTCTTCGGGCGTCTCGCCTACTACCGCGCGATTCCGGCCTGACGTCTTGCGGCTCAGGTAGCTGCGGGGCCTCACGGGCGCCGCAGGCAGACGACGATGGCCCCGGCACCACCGAGGCTGCGCGGAGCCGGCGCAAAGGCAGCGACGCGGGCCGCGAGCGGCGGGCGCTGGAGCAACTCGCGGACGAGATCGCCGAGCACGGGTGATCCCGGGGAGTGAAGGCCCCGGCCGTGGATGATGCGCAGCCCGCGTGCCTGCCGGCGCGCGGCCTCGGCGAAAACGCTCTCGACGGCGCGGCGAGCACGATCAGCGTCATGACCGTGGAGATCTACCAGGAGGGAGACATCGACCTCGGCCCGCCGCAGCCGAAGCAGCGGATCGCGCCCGAGATCGCGGGCGTAGAAGCCCGCCTCCTCGCCTTCGCCCTCGCGTACGAACTCCCTCTCCGGCTCGTCGTCGGGCCGCGGCACTGCCCTCCCGCGCGTCGTGGCGCGCACCCGCTCCTTGCCGCGAGCGAGAGGTCGGACGCCTGCCAGCTCGCGCGCGAGACGGTTGCGGTCGTCCTGCTCGTCGCCCGACGCCGTCACCGCGCAGGGGCTCCCGGCGTCAGAACGCGGAGCGCCTTGCGGGTGAGCGTGCTCGCAGCAAGCTCGGCGAGCTCGCTCTCGCGCGCCCAGTGGTGCTCTTCGTAACCGCTCTTGCGAACGCGGCCGGGTAGGGCCGATGCGACGAAGAGGTGGAGTCGCAGGCTGCGGTGCGTGAAGGCGTGCGTCACGACGCCGGCCGGAGCGAGAGATGCGAGATCGAGGCCCGTGCGCTCGCGCAGCCGAATGGCCAGCGCCTCGGCCGGAGTTTCGCCGCGGCTGAGCTCGCCGCCGGGAAGCTCCCAGAAGCCGCCGAGCAGCGTGCCCGCGGCCCGGCGCACCAGCAGGGCGCGCCCGCGACGCCGCACCAGCGCCGCCACGGCGCGCACGCGCGGCACGGCCGATTTCGGCGCCTTGCGCGGTATCTGCTCCGCATCGCCGGCCGCGCGTGCGCTGCACGGCGCTCTCCAGGGGCAGATCTCGCAGCGCGGCGCGCGTGGTGTGCACACGGTTGCGCCGAGCTCCATCAGCGCCTGGTTGAGGTCTCCTGGGCGGGGGCCGCGGGCGAGGCGCGTGGCCTCGTCCCAGATCTTCCTCGCGGTCTCGGGGGCCTTTGCGGGGGTGCGCAGGCCGAGCTTCCGCGCAAGCACGCGCTCGACGTTTCCGTCGACGACGGGCTCCGGCCGGTCGAAAGCGATGGAGGCAACGGCGCCCGCCGTGTACCGGCCGATGCCGGGAAGCGAGCGGAGCGCGGCTGCGTCGTCGGGCAGCGAGCCGCCGAAGCGCTCCATCACGGCCCGCGCGGCCCGGCTCAGATTACGCGCGCGTGTGTAGTAGCCAAGACCCGCCCACAGCCCGTAGACCTCGTCGAGATCGGCCCTCGCCAGCGCTGCCACGTCGGGAAAGCGCGCGAGGAAGCGCTGCCAGTACGGGATCACCGTCTCGACGCGCGTCTGCTGCAGCATCGCCTCGGAGATCCAAACCGCGTAGGGATCGCGCGTGCGCCGCCACGGAAGATCG
>CAYOIG010000768.1:0-4323 GCA_964403915.1 uncultured Myxococcaceae bacterium | reverse complement strand
TGCTCGAGGTCGAGACCGACAAGGCCGACATGGAGTTCGAGGCCTACATGTCCGGCACCCTCGAGAAGATCCTGGTGCAGGCCGGCGCGACCGTCCCGGTCGGCACGCCGATCGCGATCGTGCGGCTCGAGTCGGACAGCGATGCGGACGTGCAAGCCGTCCTCACGTCGCGCGCCGCAGCAGCGACGGGCGAAGCCGGGCCGGTGGCGCCGCCGGCCGTCGCACCGGAGAGGGCAGCGCCCGCGGCTCCCCGGCCCGCTGCGGTCGCCCCCACGCCGCCGCCGACCGGCGCCGTGTCGATCCCTACCGGCGCCCCGCTTCCTTCCCCGGCGGCAAGGCTTCCGTTCTTCGTGCCCGATCCAGATCGCGTACGTGCGACGCCGCGCGCACGGCTCCTGGCGCAGGAGCGCGGCGTCGATCTCTCGGAGATCTCAGGCTCGGGGCCCGACGGCGCGGTGCTGGTCCCCGACGTGGAACGCTACCTCGAGGCGCTCGAGACCCAGGCCGAGCCGCTGATGCACGGCGACGTGGCCGTGACGCCCGTGGCGCAGCGCATCGCCGACGAGCTGCACATCGAGCTCTCGCGCGTGAAGGGCACGGGGCCCGGCGGACGCATCACGAAGCGCGATCTCCGGGACCACCTGGACCGCGAGGCGCGCGAGGGCAGCGCGCGCGAGCTGGAGCTCTTCGGCGACGAGGTGAAGCTCTCGCAGAAACGGAAGTTCCTGATCCGCAACATGGTCGAGAGCAAGCGTTCGGCGCCGCACTTCTATCTCTCGATGGAGGTGGATGCCGGGCCGCTCGGTGCGCTGCGGGAGAGGCTCAAAGCCGAGGGCAAGCGGATCACCTACACGCACATGATCGTGAAGGCCTGCGCCCTCGCCCTCGAGCGCATGCCGGAGGCGAACGCGACCTATCGTGAGGACCGCATCCTGCGCTTCAACCCCATCAACATCGGGGTGGCGGTGGACGTGCAGGACGAGCTGGTGGCGCCGGTGCTGAAGAGCTGCCAGGGGCGAGAGCTCGAGGATCTTGCGCTGGCGCTCGACGCGCTGATCGCGAAGGCCCGCGAGCGCAAGCTCAGCCCCGGCGACTACTCGGATGGCACTTTCACCGTGTCGAACCTCGGCATGTTCGGCGTCGATCGCTTCTACGCGATCCTGACCCCGCCGCAGAGCATGGTGCTCTCGGTCGGAGCCCTTCGGAGCGAGCCCGTAGCCGACGGCGACGGCGTGCGCGTCGGGAGGCGCATCAGCTTCGGCCTCGGGGTCGACCACCGCGTGCTCGACGGCGTGAAGGCGGCGCAGTTCCTCGGCGAGGTGAAGCGCCTGATCGAGGAGCCCGAGGTGCTCCTCGCGCGGAGCGCGGCGCATGGGGACTGAGGGCGATCGCAGCGCCCTCGGGGTCGAGTGGCTCGGTCTCGTGCCCTACGCAGACGCGCTCGAGCTCCAGACGAAGCGGGTCGAGGCGCTCCGGGCAGGATCGGGGCCCGAATGCCTGCTGCTACTCGAGCATCCGCCGGTTCTCACCCTCGGTCGCGGCGGCGACGCTTCGCACGTGCTGGCGTCCCGCGCCGCACTCGAGGCAGCGGACATCGCGCTGCACCGGGTCTCGCGCGGCGGCGACGTCACCTATCACGGCCCGGGCCAGCTCGTCGGCTATCTGATCCTCGATCTCACCCGCCGCGGAGAGCCCGACGTGGGGCACTTCCTGCGAGCGATCGAAGCAGCGCTGATCGAGGCTCTCGGCGAGCTCGGGCTCCCGGCCCACACGCGGGCCGGAATGACCGGCGTCTTTGCCGGCTCCCTCTCCGAAGAGCCGCGATCCGTCGGCCCGGGGCAGGGCGAATCGCCGCCGGCCGGGCCGCCCCGGAAGATCGCCTCCATCGGGATCGGGCTGCGCGGCTGGGTGACGTGGCATGGCTTCGCCCTCAACGTCTCGACCGACCTTTCGGCCTTCGCCGCCATCGTTCCGTGCGGGCTGCACGGCGTCGCGATGACCTCGGTCGCCACGGAGCTCGGGGCGAAGGCTCCTGCCGGTCTCGACGCACGTGCGCGAGAGGCCGTCGGTGCCGCCTTCTCGCGGCGATTCGGGGCGTTCGGCGCCTAGCCCCCGGCAGACCCTTTTCCTATAATCGCGCCCGATGCCGGGCAAGGTGATCACGGTTGCGCGTCGGGCGCGCCTTACGTGGGTGGAGAGACTCTACCTGCCGATGATCCTGAAGGGCCTGTTCGTCACGAGCCGCCACTTCTTCCGGAATCTCGCGGGCTTCATCACGGGCAAGCGCACGGCGTTCGTCGTGCAGTATCCCGAGGAGCGCGTCGACTATCCCGACGCCTTCCGCGGCATGCCCGTCCTGGTGCAGCTCGAGAATGGCCAGCCGCGCTGCGTGGCCTGCGGTCTGTGCGAGTTCGCGTGCCCGACCGACTGCATCACCATCGTGCCGGGCGAGCTCGAGGGAGCCGGAATCGAGCGCTACCCGGAGCAGTTCGACATCGACCTCTCGCGCTGCATGTTCTGCGGCCTGTGCGAGGAGGCCTGCCCCGAGGAGGCCATCGTGATGAGTCGCGAAGTCGAGCTCGCGACCTACGACCGCGGCTCGCTGCACTTCCACAAGAAGGAGCTGCTGGTGCCCGAGAAGCTCCTCGAGCGGCGTCTCGGCTTCATCCGCGGCGACTACGACCGCGTGCACGCACCGGCCGTGCGCCGGGACGGCTGAGAGGACAGAAGCCGATGGAAGATCATGGCTCCGAGGCCCTGCGTCGGCTGATGGGTGCCCTGCCGGAGGCCGTCCGCGAGACGCATGGGCGGCTCGGTGACGCGACCGCCGTGGTCGACGCCGCGCGCATCGCCGACGTGCTGCATTTTCTCCGCGACACGCCCGAGCTCGAGTTCGACATGCTCATCGACCTCACGGCTGTCGACTACCTCGGCCAGGTGCCTCGCTTCGAGCTCGTCTACCACCTGCTCTCGCTCCGGCACGGCCACCGCGTCCGGATCAAGGCGCGCGTCGCGGAAGAAGCGCCGGAGATCGATACCGCGACCCCCGTCTGGCCCGCTGCCAACTGGATGGAGCGCGAGGTCTGGGATCTGTACGGCATCCGCTTCCGCGGCCATCCGGATCCCCGGCGTCTCCTGCTCTACGAGGAGTTCGAAGGACATCCGCTCCGCAAGGACTATCCCAAGGAGAAGCGGCAGCCTCTCATCGGACCGAGGAACTAGAGCAGCAATGGCGACCGAGCCCCATCTCCTGACCGAGCGCGCACGAGACCGCCGCGAGGACGACTCCTACGGTGATCTTCACACCGAACACCAGATCCTCAACATGGGGCCGTCGCATCCTGCGAGCCATGGCACCGTAAAGTTCGTGATCGAGCTCGACGGGGAGAGCATCGTCGACCTCGACGTCCAGGTCGGCTACCTGCACCGGGGCTTCGAGAAGGAGTGCGAGAGCGGCACCTGGTACCAGGCGATCCCCTACACCGACCGCCTCAACTACAACTCCGCAATCCTCGCGAACCTCGGCTACTGCATGGCAGTCGAGAAGCTGCTCCAGGTGGAAACCTCCGAGCGCTGCCAGTACCTGCGGGTGATGTCCGGTGAGCTCTCGCGCATGGGCGACCATCTGACGCGCGCCGGCGCGGCCTGTCTCGAGCTGGCCGCCATGACGCCGTTTCTCTTCGGGATCGAAGCGCGCGAGCTGACCTGGGACCTTCAGGAGGTGCTCTGCGGTGCCCGCGTGACCTCCAACTACATCCGCATCGGCGGCGTCAAGCACGACATGCCGCAGCGATTTCCGGCCCTGTGCCGCGAGAACGTGGCGAAGATTCGCGCGCTGCTGAAGGACTTCGACGACGTCGTCACGGAGAACCGGATCTTCGTCGACCGCCTGCGCGGCACGGGCTTCCTCTCGAAGGAAGACTGCATTCGCTACGCCGTCACCGGCCCCCTGCTGCGCGCGGCCGGTGTCGCCCACGATCTTCGCAAGAGCCAGCCCTACCTCGTCTACGACCGGCTCGACTTCGACATCCCGATCGGCGAGGTGGGAGATAACTACGACCGCTACCTCGTGATCGTAGAGGAGATGAACCAGAGCTTGCGGATCATCGAGCAGTGCGTGGACTGGCTGGAGAAGAATCCCGGGCCGGTGAACGTCGACGATCCGCGGGTGCGCTGGCCGGCGAAGGGCCGCGTTTTCAACAAGATGGAAGAGCTGATACAGCAGTTCAAATCCGTGACCGAGGGCCCGCTGGTGCCGGCCGGCGAGGCCTACCACGCCATCGAATCGCCGAACGGCGAGCTGGGCTTCTACGTCGTCTCCGA
>CAYOIG010000767.1:0-4682 GCA_964403915.1 uncultured Myxococcaceae bacterium | reverse complement strand
GCGGTGGTCCTTCACCCGCTGGCTCGGATGCAGCGTGTAGGAGCGGATCTGGCTGCCGAAGTTGACGTCGCGCTTCTCGCCCCGGAGCGCCGCGATCCTCGCCTCCTGCTCCTCTCGCGCCCGCTCGTAGAGCCGGGCCCGGAGAACCTTCATGGCCGCGGCGCGATTCTTGTGCTGCGACCGCTCGTTTTGGCACTGCACCACGATCCCGGTGGGCAGGTGCGTGAGCCGCACGGCGGAGTCGGTCTTGTTGACGTGCTGTCCGCCCGCCCCGCCCGCGCGATAGGTGTCGACGCGCAGGTCTCCCTCGTCGATCTCGACCTCGATCGAGTCGTCGATCTCGGGCACGACCGAGACGCTCGCGAAGGCGGTGTGGCGGCGATGCTGGGCGTCGAAGGGCGAGATTCGCACCAGCCGGTGCACGCCCTCTTCGGTCTTGAGGTACCCGAACGCATAGTCGCCCGAGACCGTGACGGTGACGCCGCGCAGGCCGGCTTCGTCCCCCTCCTGCACGTCCAGCACCTCGACCTTCAAGCCGTGGCGCTCGGCCCAGCGCAGGTACATGCGCAGCAGCATCTCGGCCCAGTCGCAGGCGTCGGTGCCTCCCGCACCCGCATTGATCGAGACGATGGCGTTGCTCGCGTCGTGCTCGCCACCGAGCAGGCGGCGCAGCTCCGCATCCTCGAGATCACGCTCGACCGCGTCGAGGCGGCCGGCTGCCTCGTGCAGGGTTCCGGCGTCCTCCTCCTCTCGGGCGAGGTCGAGCAGCACCTCGGCGTCCTCGAGGCCCTGCTCCACCCGTGCGAAGAAGGCGATTTCCCGCTCGACGCCCCGTTTCTCGCGCAGCAGCTTCTCGGCGGCCTCGCGGTCGTTCCACAGGTCGGGCCGCCCGGCCGCGTCGTCGAGCGCCGCGAGTCGCTGTTTCAGGCCGGCGACGTCAAAGCCGCCTCCGCAGCTCGTCGCCTCGCTCGCGGATCTGGCGCAGCCGCTCGGCGAGCTCGCCCGCCTCTACCAGAGGCGTCTTCCCTTCAGCCGTCTGCGTCATGATCCCCTCTCCCCCCGCTCCCGAGGCCGGAGCACGCCCAAGATGCCAGAGACGCCGAGCCACGCCCAGCAGGCCCCGGCGAAGACCTCGCCATGGCGCACGTAGAACGTGCCTTCCTCTCCCGGCCCGCGCAGCGGAACGTCTCCCACGAGCAGCGTCCGCTCGAAGATCGGCGTCTGCTCCCGCACGCGTCCGCTCGAATCGATGAAGGCCGTGATTCCCGTGTTGGCGGCGCGCACCGTCCAGAGCCTCGTCTCGGCCGAGCGCAGCGCCGTGATGGCGAGAAACTGGTAGGGCGCGCCGCTGCGACCGTACCAGGCGTCGTTGGTGATCGCGACCAGCAGCTCGCCGCCATCGCCCGCGAAGCGGCGCACGAGATCGGGGAAGAGCAGCTCGTAGCAAATCGGAAGTCCGACCCGGACTCCCCGCTCGACCTCGGCGCGCTCGATCGCCTCGGCAGGCACCGGCGGGCCTCCGGCGTCCGGGTCGAAGGGCAGGATCGCTGCGCGCGGGCCCGACCCGGCCGTCACGTCGTCGCGGGCGATTCCGGTCGCTACCGCGCGGACGTAGCGCCCGAGCAGCTCGCGCAGCGGCAGGTACTCTCCGAACGGCACCAGGTGGGCCTTGTCGTAGCGGTCGAGGCGCGCACCCTGACCGTCGTAGACGTAGGCGCTGTCGAAGAAGCGGTAGTCGCCTTCCCACGGCTCGACGCCGACGGCACCCACCACCATCACCGCTCCGAGCTCGCGGGCGAGCTGCGCGAGCCGCGGCCCGAAGCCGGGCTCGGTTTCGACGGAGCCGGGCACTGCCGTCTCGGGCCAGACCACGAGGCGAGCGCCTGCAGCGACGGCCCGCCTCGAGAGCTCCTCGTAGGCGAGCATCGTCTCGTCTGCGAAGCGCGGGCTCCATTTCACGCCCTGATCGATGTTGCCCTGGAGCAGCCCCACGCGAAGCGATCCGCCCGACGGAGAGCCCGCAGTAGCGGCCGAGAGCGCGCCAAGGCCGAGCGCGAGCGCAACGGCGGCAACGGCCGCCAGCGCCCGCGGCCCGCTGCCGCGGCGCATGGGCGCGAGGCCGCGCCAGAGCAGGGCCAGCGCCGCGCCGCCGAGCGCCGTCACGAAGGAGAGACCCGTGACGCCGGTATAGGGCGCGAGCCCGAGGAGCCACGGGTTCTCGTGCTGTGCGTAGCCGATCACTCCCCAGGGAAAGCCGGACAGCACGAAGTGTCGCCCGTGATCGAGCGCCGCCCAGAGCGCAGCGAAGGTGAACGGGCCTGCGCGGCCGCGCTGCGAGAGCCAGGCCCAGGCCGCCCCCTGCGCCGTGGTGAAGACCGCCATGTAGAGCGCCAGCCCGACCGGCGCGATCACGCCGACGGCCGCCGGTGCGCGGCCGTAGATCGCCGTCACCACGTAGATCCAGTGCAGGATCGCCGCGTGGGCGAGCCAGCCGGCCCAGAAGCCGGCCCACGCGGCGCGGCGCGGCGAGAGACCACCGAGCGCCAGCACGAGGCAGGCCGGCGCAATCCAGGCGAAGACCAGACCGAAGTCGAAGACGTGGCCATCCACCACCTGCGGAAAGGCGAGGAAGGAGGCGGCCGCAAAGGCCGCGATGCCGACCCAGTGGCGCGCCTTCACGCCGAGGCCACCCGCCACAGGCGCCGCTCTTCAGCCCGCATTCGCCGTGCCTGCGCCAGGCGCACGTGATCGTGCCCGAGCAGGTGCAGGACGCCATGGATGAGCAAGCGAGTCACCTCGCCGTCGAGTGTCCGCCGCGCGCGCCGCGCCTGTCTCGCCGCCACGTCGAGGCCGATCACCACCTCGCCGAGCAGCGGGCCACGGAGCGCCGTGAACTCGCCCTCGAGCAGCGAGAAGGAGAGCACGTCGGTCGGTACGGGCCGGCCGCGGTAGGCGGCATTGAGGGTGGCGATGCCAGCGTCGTCCGTGAGCGTCACGGAGAGCTCGGCGCCCGCCTGCTCGAGCGCCTGCAGCACCCGGACTGCGCGACGGCGCAGCAATGCCCGGTCGATCCGGGGGGCGCCGCGCGGCCGGCGCGGGCCACCGATGCGCACCGTCACTTTCGCTCGGGGTCGCGCGGTAGCGCGCCGGCCTCCGCTTCGCGCCGGACGGCGTCGCGGTCGTAGGCGCGCAGGATCGCAGACACCAATGGGTGTCGGACGACGTCCGCTTCCGTGAAGCGCATGAAGCCGATGCCTTCGACGCCCTCGAGCACGCGGATCACCTCGACCAGGCCGCTGACCTTGCCGGGCGGCAGATCGATCTGCGTCACGTCGCCCGTCACTACGGCCTTGCTGCTGAATCCGAGGCGCGTCAAGAACATCTTCATCTGCTCGCTGGTCGTGTTCTGCGCCTCATCGAGGATCACGAAGGAGTCGTTCAGCGTGCGGCCGCGCATGAATGCCAGCGGGGCCACCTCGATCGTGCCGCGCTCGATCAGGCGGGCCGCCTTCTCGAAGTCCATCATGTCGTGCAGGGCGTCATAGAGGGGACGCAGGTAGGGGTTCACCTTCTCGGCCATGGATCCGGGAAGGAAGCCGAGTTTCTCGCCAGCCTCGACGGCCGGGCGCGTCAGGATCACGCGCGAGACCTCGTGCCGGTTGAGGGCCGCAACGGCCATGGCCATGGCCAGATAGGTCTTGCCGGTCCCGGCGGGACCCACCGCGAGGACGAGGTCGCTCGCGCGCATCTGCTCGATGTAGCGGCGCTGGGAGAGGTTCTTCGCCGCAATTCGCCGGCGCGAGCCCACGGCCGTGAGCACGTCTTCGTAGACATCGGCGAGCGCCGTGCCCGGGGCGCTGGTCAGCGTCCGCACCGCATCGCGAACCTCGCGCGGCTGCACCGGATTGCCGGCCCGCGCCTGCGCGTAGAACTCCTCCAGCACCTTGCGTGCGATGGCCACCTCGGCGGCCGCGCCGATCAGGCGCACCTCGTTGCCGCGCGCGCGCGCCGAGATGCCCAGCTCCTGCTCGAGCGTTCGCAGGGTGCGGTCGCCCTCACCGTAGAGATCGGCGGCCGTCTGATTGTCGTCGAAGATCAGGGTCTGGCGGGTCGAGGCCTGGTCGCTCGGCAGGTTCTTCCCTCGCGGGGGGCGGCCGCGAGGCCGCAGGCAGACGGACGATGGCAAGCGGAGCGCTCAGCGTTCGGGCGAGAGCAGCACGACGCCGTCTGCGCTTCGCCGGTAATAGTACGGGGCACCCGTCGCAGACGTCAACGTATCGCGCGCGGCCCAGCCTGCCTCCTCGAGGGCATCGAGGCGCTCGGGCCATTGGCCCCGCCCTGCGCGCCAGGCCTCCACCGCATTGCGCAGGCGGCGCGCTTCGAAAGCCTCCTGAGCTCCGGCGAGCGCGGCCCCCGGAACCGCCACCCCGGCCGCAGGCGCCGCGAGGCGCAGATGAAGCGCGAGCGCGAGGACCGCGAGGCTGGCCAGCGCCAGGGCGCCGGCCAGCGCGCCGCCGCGCGGAAGATCGGCCGCGCCGCGAGGCAGCCGAGGCGCGGGCTCCCTGCGCCGGATCGGCTCGACGACGCCCGCGGCGATCAGGTCGGCCGCGATGCGCGAGGCCTCGAACGTGCCGAGGTGCGAGAGGTCGATCACCCGCCGGAGGGTGAGGCGGCCATCGACG
>CAYOIG010000766.1:0-1632 GCA_964403915.1 uncultured Myxococcaceae bacterium | reverse complement strand
GGTGCAGTGGTGCGCAGCGGAGCGACGGCGCTCGCGCTCAGCGTCATCGCGGAGCCGACCGGCGACGTGGCGAGATCCATCGCTGCGCTCCGCGGGGGGCTTCCCGCGAACGTGTCGCTCTGGCTTGGCGGCTCCGGCGCGAGCGCCCTCGAGAGGTCGTCCGGAGTCGATCGAATCGAGACTCTCGATCAACTCGAGAGCCGCGTTTCGCTTCTCGGCGCTGGCACGGCGGAGGCGCGATGAACAGCGAAGTGGAGCGCAAACGCTCGTGAGCTGGGACTACCGCCAGCGAATGGGGGCAGCATGACCTCGCCGGGACGCATCCTGCTGACGGGAGCCTCCGGATACGTCGGGGGGAGGCTGCTCCGCCGGCTCGAGGCGCGCGGCTGGGACGTTCGCTGTCTCGCCCGAAAGCCCGAGTTTCTCGCGAGCCGCGTCGGCGCACGCACACAGGTCGTCCTCGGAGATGCGCTGCGCGCCGAGACGCTCGCAGGCGCGCTCGAGGGCATCGACACGGCGTACTACCTCATCCACGCGATGGCCGATGCGAGCAAGGCGGGCTTCGAGGAGCAGGACCGGCGTGCAGCGGAGAACTTCGGTCGCGCGGCGCGAGCGGCAGGAGTACGCCGAATAGTGTATCTCGGAGGTCTCGGCGACGAGGGAACCGATCTCTCGCCGCACCTTCGCAGCCGGCATGAGGTTGGTCGAGTGCTGCGTGCCTCGGGAGTGCCGGTGATCGAGTTCCGCGCCTCCATCGTGATCGGATCGGGGAGTCTCTCGTTCGAGATGATCCGTTCGCTCGTCGAGCGGCTGCCCGTGCTGGTGACGCCGCGCTGGGTCTCGGTCATCGCGCAGCCCATCGCGATCGAGGATCTGCTCGCCTATCTCGAGGCGGCCGCTGACCTCGACACTGCGGAGAGCCGAATCTACGAGATCGGGGGAGCGGAGCGGGTCTCCTACGGCGAGCTGATGCGGGAGTACGCCAGACAGCGCGGCCTTCGCCGGCTGATGATCCCGGTTCCGGTGCTGACGCCGGGCCTCAGCAGCCTCTGGCTCGGGCTCGTGACGCCGCTCTACGCCCGCGTGGGACGAGCCCTCATCGAGAGCATCTGTCACGAGACGGTCGTTCGCGACGACCGAGCCCGCCGCGACTTCGCGATCGTTCCCGTGAGCGCGCGAGAAGCGATTGGCCGCGCGCTCGAGAACGAAAGCGAGCGCTTCGCACAGACGCGCTGGTGCGATGCGGTTTCGGCCTCGGGCAGCGCCCCGCCGCTCGACGAAGAGCGGGGCGGCCGCAGGCTGAGAGACGTTCGCCGATGCGAGGTCGTCGCCCCGCCGGAGCAGGCATTTGCGCCCATCCGGCGCATCGGCGGCCAGACCGGATGGTACGCCTTCGACTGGCTGTGGCGGCTGCGCGGCTTCATCGACCTTCTCGCAGGTGGCGTTGGCATGCGACGAGGCAGGCCCGACCCCGAAACACTGCACGTCGGCGACACCGTCGACTGGTGGCGCGTCGAGGCCTATGAGCCCAACCGTGTGCTGCGCCTGCGCGCCGAGATGAAGCTGCCGGGTCGGGCCTGGCTCGAGTTCGAGGTTCGGCCCGGCGAGGGCGCGACCCTCATCCAGCAGACC
>CAYOIG010000765.1:0-4706 GCA_964403915.1 uncultured Myxococcaceae bacterium | reverse complement strand
TCCGGCGCCGTGGCCGCCATGGAAATGGGCGAGATCGACGCGAGCTCCAACCTCGATCCGGTGATCACGCAGCTCGAGTCGACGGGCAAGTTCGTGGCCGTGGCCGACAGACGCACGGAGAAGGGCATGAACGAGATCTATGGCGGCGACTACCACGCCAGCGTGATCTACATCACCGACGAGTACATCAAGAAGCATCCCAACTCCGTGCAGGCGGTCGTGAACGCCATCGTCCGGGCCGACCGCTGGATCGCGAAGGCGACCCCGCAGCAGATCGTCGACGTGATGCCGGATGCCTACAAGGCCGGCAACCCCTCGCTCTACAAGGAGGGCCTCCTCAAGAACATGATCGGCTATTCCGAGGACGGCCAGATGTCGATGAAGGCGGCGCAGAACGTCTACAAGGTGCTCAAGCAGTTCGAGCCCTCGGTGATCAAGGCGGGCGATGCCATCAAGCTCGACCAGACCTTCGACAACTCCTTCGCGAAGAAGGCGGCCGCGAAGTACAAGTGACGGCCTCCGTCTCCCTCGAGAAGGTCACCTGCACCTTCGCCTCGAAGAGCGGGGAGGGAGCCTACACGGCCGTCAGGGACGTCGATCTTGCGGTGGCCGACGGCGAGTTCGTCTCCGTCGTCGGGCCGACGGGCTGCGGCAAGTCGACGCTGCTCAACGTGGCGGCGGGGCTCCTGAAGCCCTCGTCGGGGTCGGTGAAGATCCACGGCGAGCCGCTCGCGGGCATCAACCGCCGCGCCGGCTACATGTTCCAGTCGGAGGCGCTGATGCCCTGGCGCAGCGCGCTCGCCAACGTCACCGCCGGGCTCGAGTTCCGCGGCGAGGATCCCGAGGCGGCGCGCGCCAAGGGAGAGGCGTGGCTCGAGCGCGTGGGCCTCGCCGGGTTCGGCGACCGCTACCCGCACCAGCTCTCCGGCGGCATGAGGAAGCGCGTCTCGCTCGCGCAGATGCTCATCCTCGACCCGCAGATCCTGCTCATGGACGAGCCCTTCTCCGCGCTCGACGTGCAGACGCGGCAGCTCATGGAGAACGAGCTGCTGGAACTGTGGAGCGCGAACCGCAAGAGCGTCATCTTCATCACCCACGACCTCGAGGAGGCCATCAGCCTCTCCGACCGGGTGGTGGTGCTCTCGGCCGGCCCCGCGACGCGTCCCATCGGCGAGTACGTGATCGACCTGCCGCGGCCGCGCGACGTCTCCGAGATCCGCCTCACGACGCGCTTCATCGAGCTGCACGACAGGATCTGGCACGCGATGAAGGACGAGGTCCTCAAGGGCTACGCGCAGACGCGCAACCGGGTGGCCGCATGAGCGAAGCGATGCTCCCCTCTCCTTCAGGAGAGGGGTCGGGGGTGAGGTCATGAGGAAGAAGCTCTGGATCTGGCAGGTGATCCTCCTCGTGGCCATCTTCGGCTTCTGGCACGTGGCCACGGACCCGGAACTCATCCCGCCCTTCGTCTGGGACAACCCCAACCGCGCCGCCTTCTTCTTCGGCGAGCCGGTGAAGATGTTCAAGGTGATCGTCGCGTGGTTCACGACCGGCGAGATCTACCCGCACCTGTGGGTGACGCTGCAGGAAACCGCGCTGGCCTTCGTGATCGGCTCGGTGGCCGGGCTCGTGATCGGCCTGTGGCTGGGCCTCTCGCCGTTCGCCTCGGCGCTGCTCGACCCCTACATCAAGGCGATGAACGCAATGCCGCGCGTGGTGCTGGCGCCGATCTTCATGGTCTGGTTCGGGCTGGGCATCTGGTCGAAGGTGGCGCTCGGCGTGACGCTCGTGTTCTTCATCGTCTTCTTCAACGTCTACCAGGGCGTGAAGGAAGTGAGCCCGGTGGTGCTCAGCAACGCAACGATGCTGGGCGCCTCGCGCCGGCAGCTGCTGCGCTACGTCTACCTGCCCTCGGCGACTTCGTGGGTGTTCTCCAGCCTGCACACGTCGGTCGGCATGGCCTTCGTGGGCGCGGTGGTTGGCGAGTACCTCGGCAGCGCCAAGGGCGTGGGCTACCTCATCCACATGGCCGAGGGCTCCTTCGACATCAACACGGTGTTCGCGGGGATCCTCGTCCTCACGATGTTCGCGCTGGTGCTCGACTTCGCCGTTTCCGCGGCGGAGAAGCGCCTCCTCGTCTGGCGGCCGACGCAGGGCGAGACGGAGAAGGCGCTCTAGCGGCCTCGCCCGCCTCGCGGGCGTAACGCACGAAGCGCTGCGCCACCGGGTTCGTCTCGCCGGCCCGGGATACGAGAGTCAGCGGTGCGGCGAGTTGCGGCGCATCCGCCGCTTCCGCGTAGCAGACATCCTCGTGGTGGATGTCCCGCATCGAGGCCGGCACCACCGAGACGCCGACGCCGGCAGCCACCAGCGTCACGTTGGTCAGCATCTGGTCGACCTCGGCGACGACGTTCGGCGAGAAGCCCACCTTCCGGCAGGCTTCGATGAGGTCGCCGTACATTCCCGGCGCGCCCGGCCTGCGAACGAGGATGAACCGATCGTCGGCGAGATCGCGCAATCGCACCCTGGCGACGCCACTGCGGCGCACACGTACCGCCAACGGGTGCCGGGAGGGCAGCGCAACCAGCAGCGGCTCCGATGCCACGATGTCGAAGGCGATGCCGCTGTGTTCCGAAACGGGGCGCCGGATGAAGCCGACGTCCAGCCGCCGGGAGGCCACGGCTTCGGTGACGGCGGCGGCATTGTTCTCGTGGATGGCGAGCTCGACACCCGGATTCGCTTCCCGGTAACGCCGGATGAGGTCCGGGGCGAAGCGGTGCATCACCGCGGAGCTCGTGAATCCCAGCGCAAGGGAGCCCGCCGTTCCCTGCGCGACCTGCGAGGCACGGGCGACGCCGCGTTGCACGGCCGCGATGATCGCCGTCGCCTCCTCGAGAAACACCGCACCTCCCTCGGTCAGCTCGACGCCGCGGGGAAGGCGCCGGAACAGCGGGTATCCCAGCTCGCGTTCGAGGTCGCGCACCTGCTGCGAAAGCGGCGGCTGCTGGATGCCCAGCTCAAGCGCCGCGTGCGTGAAGCTGCCCGATTGCGCGACGGCGATGAAGTAACGCAGGTGCCGCAGCTCCATGGCTTCCCCCGCTCGCGAAAGAAAGACGTATTAAGTATGGATCGGCAACATTCTATATATTTTACAGATGCTAGTCCCCGGCGTAAGTTCCTGGATCGCGCAAAAAGCGATCGCGCGAGCCGCGTCGACAACCCGGAGGAGCACGACATGAAATCCCTGAACGCCTGTCTCGCCGCCGCTGGTGCCTGCGTCGCGGCAACGGCAGCTGCGCAATCGGCCAACCCGGTGACGCTTTACGGCCGCGTCTACGTCACGGTCGAGTCCGTCGAGGCCAAGGGAGGGACGACGCCGGTGGCCGAGCGCGTGCGCATGCGCGACCAATCGTCGTACCTCGGCGTTCGCGGCGAGGAAGACCTGGGGGGCGGGCTCAAGGCCTTCTTCCAGCTCGAGACCGGATTCAACCCGGACCAGGCCACCGGGACTTTTGCCAACCGCAACACCGGCGTCGGGCTGCGCGCAGGCTGGGGCTCGCTACTCGTCGGCCGCTGGGATACGCCCTTCAAGCAGACGATGGTCGGCTCGGTCGATCCGTGGACGGACTTGCAGATCGGCGACATCACGGGGGCGGCCGTCCGCCAGGGCGACTTCAGCCTGCGGGCGGCGAACGTCATCCAGTACTGGTCGCCGACGTTCGCGGACGTGCAGGTGAAGGCGATGTACGTGCCGAACGAGGGGCGAACCGCGACGGTGGATCCGTCGATGTATGGCGGCTCGATCACCTGGGCCAGGGGGCCTGCCTCGCTGTCGTACGCCTACGAAAAGCACAACGAGATGGTCGACCAGGCGGCCGCTCGAGGCATCGACGAGGAAGGACACGGCATCTCGGGCGAGTACCGCTTCGGGCCGGTCAAGCTGTCGGGCCAGTACGGCGAATACGAGCGCACCGGCACGGCGAAGCAGAAGTCCTACCAGGTCGGCGCGCAGTACTACCTCGGCAATCACCAGTTCATCGCGACCTACTCGGCGTCCAAGGACGGGGGAGCGAACGGTGCGGTGCAACCCGAATGCGACCTGGCCGCCGTGGGTTACCGCTACAACTTCAGTCGCCGGACCTACTTCATCACGAGCTACGCCAGGGTGCAGAATGACCAGGGGAGCCTGTGCAACTTCGGCTCCGGGGCGCTCACCATCACCAACGGCCAGGATCCGCAGGGGTTCAGCGTCGGCATGCGCACCGTGTTCTGACCGGCCCGTCGTCCGATCGCACGTTTCCAAGACCGCAATTCCAGGAGAACCAGATGATCTACCCACGCATGACCGCAGTGGCCCTGGCGCTTGCCGCACTTCCCGGCCTGGCGACAGCCGCCGACGCGGGCGCCCTCGCCTGCAAGACCACCGAGGAGTGCGCCGCGCAGGCCGCCAAGATCGGCGCTTTCGTCCCCGCGCCCGTCTCCAAGGGCAACACGACGAGCCCGGTCGACCTGGCCGAGGACCAGTTCTACTGGATGAACAAGATCAACAAGGCCTCCATCGTGATGCTGGTCGAGGAGAAGATCCTGCCGCCGGAGACCGGGCGCACGATCGCACGCGGCATCGCCCACACCCTGGACCAGGCCGCCAAGCCCGGCGGCAAGCGGCCCTCCGACGTGATGCAGATCGAGAAGATCGTCACCGACGC
>CAYOIG010000764.1:0-6075 GCA_964403915.1 uncultured Myxococcaceae bacterium | reverse complement strand
GAAGCTCGGCCGGATGATGGCCGGGATGCCGGTGTCCTTCACGACGCGACGCGCATCCTCGACCGAGCGCGCGAGCCCCGAAATCGGAACCTTCAAGCCGAGCCTTTGCATGGCGGCGCGAAACAGGTTCCGGTCTTCGGCCTTGTGGATCGCATCCAGCTTCGCACCGATCAGCTCGACGCCGTAGCGCTCGAGCACGCCGCCCTCGGCCAGCGCCACCGCGAGGTTGAGCGCAGTCTGCCCGCCGATGGTCGGCAGCAGCACGTCCGGTCTCTCGCGTTCGAGGATCTTCTCGACCGCTTCGATCGTCATGGGCTCGATGTAGGTGCGGTCGGCCATCTCCGGATCGGTCATGATCGTGGCGGGGTTCGAGTTCAACAGGACGACGCGGTAGCCCTCTTCGCGCAGTGCTTTGCAGGCCTGCGTGCCCGAGTAGTCGAACTCGCAGGCCTGTCCGATCACGATCGGACCCGAGCCGATCACGAAGACCGTGTGGATGTCGGTACGCCGGGGCATCTGTCTCCTCAGGCTCCCCGCGCGATCGCAGCGCCGCTCACGCGCTCGCCCGCCTTGCGGCGCGCCACGAGCTCACGGAAGCGCCGGAAGAAGTACGCCGCGTCGTGGGGGCCTGGCGAGGCCTCCGGGTGGTACTGGACGGAGAAGAGCGGCCGCGAGGCGTGGGCGAGCCCTTCGACGGTTCCATCGTTGAGGTTGCGGTGCGTGATCTCCACCGGCTCGCCGGCAGCCGTCAGCGACTCCGCCGCCACGGCATACCCGTGGTTTTCTGCGCAGATGGCGACCTTTCCGGTGTGCAGATCCTGCCCGGGCTGGTTGCCGCCGTGGTGGCCGAACTTGAGCTTGTGGGTGCGACCGCCGAGCGCGAGCCCGAGAATCTGGTGGCCGAGGCAGATCCCAAAAATCGGCACGTCGCGATCGGCGAGGCGCCGCACGATCTCCGGCACCTTCGTCACTGCGGGGGTACCCCCCGGACGGTTCGAGCGGAAGACCCAATCCACTCCGCGGGCGAGCACCGCCTCGGCCGGCGTCTCCGCCGCCACGACCGTCACTTCGAATCCCTGCTCGACCAGCAGGCGCAGGATGTTGCGCTTCACGCCGAAGTCGTAGGCGACGACGCGCAGGCGCGGCTCGGGGCGCGGCGCCTGCGGGAGCTGCCCTGCGACGCCCGACCATGCACCCTCGGACCACTCATAGGGCGCAGCGCAGGTGACCTCGGCGACGAGATCCCGTCCGTCGAGCGTCGGAGCGCTCCTCGCACGGGCGACGAGCACTTCGGCATCCTGCTGCCGGGGATCGGTCGACAGGGCACCCGTCTGGAAGCCGTGATCGCGTATGCGCCGCACCAGGGCGCGCGTATCGAGCCCGGCGATGCCGGGAACACCGTGGCGGTGCAGAAAGACATCGAGAGACTCACGCGCCCGCCAGTTGGACGGCTCGTGGAACAGCTCCTTCACCACGAAGCCCGCAAGGAAGGGCCTCGCCGATTCGTCATCCTCGGGCGTCGCCCCGACATTCCCGATCTCTGGATAGGTCATCGTCACGATCTGCCCCGCATAGGACGGATCGGTCACGATCTCCTGGTAGCCCGTCATGCTCGTGTTGAAGCACACCTCGCCCATGCCGACGGTGTCGGCGCCGAAGGCCGTGCCGCGAAAGACCGTTCCGTCGGCGAGAGCAAGGATCGCAGGGCGCGGTGCAGACCGGCGGATCGTCACGGAGCCAGCACTCCCCTCTCCACCTCGTAGACGAGCCGGCCTGCCACGATGGTGGCGATGGCTCGCCCCGTGAGCTGCTGCCCGGCCCAGGGCGAGTTATGGCTCTTGGACCAGCCCTTGATCGGGTCGTAGAGCCACCGCCGCTCGGGATCGAGCACGACGACATCGGCCACAGCGCCGGGCGCGAGCGTTCCGAAGCGCTTCTTCAGGATCCGCGCCGGCGTCGTCGAGAGCCGGCGGATGAGCTCGAGCGGCGTGATCTCGCCCGTTCGAACCAGGTCGAGCACGACCGGGAAGGCCGTCTCGAAGCCGAGGACGCCCGGCGGCGCAGCGCTGAACTCCACGTCCTTCTCGTGCGGTGCATGCGGCGCATGATCTGTCGCGATGGCGTCGATGACTCCCTCCACCAGAGCCTGCCGGCAGGCCTTCACGTCTGCGGCCGATCGCAGCGGCGGCGCCATCTTCGCGTTCGTGTCGTAGCCCAGCGTGGCCTCGTCGGTGAGCGAAAGGTGATGCGGCGTCACCTCGGCCGTCACGTGCACCCCGCGCTCGCGCGCCGCGCGGATCAGATCGACGGCCCCCGCGGTCGAGACGTGTCCTACGTGAAGATGTGCACCCGTGATCTGCGCCAGCAGCAGGTCGCGCGCCACCAGTGCCGCCTCGGCCACCGCGGGGTTGCCCGGCAGGCCGAGACGGGTGGACACCGGCCCCTCGTTCACCACGCCCTGCCCGACCAGGTGGCAGTCTTCGGCGTGTACGCTCACGGGCGCGTCGATCATGCGCGCGTATTCGAGCACGCGGCGCATGACGCCTCCGTCCATGATCGTGCGGCCATCGTCGCTGAAGGCGACCGCGCCCGCCTTCTGGAGGGCAGCCATCTCGGTCATGACCTTGCCTTCTAGCCCCTTCGTGGCCGCGGCAATCGGAAAGACGCGCGCCGGGGAGTCCTGCCTCGCCCGGTCGAGGATGTAGTCCGTCACCGCCGGGTCGTCGTTGGCCGGATGGGTGTTCGCCATGCAGCAGACGGTCGTGAAACCGCCCGCTACGGCCGAGCGGCCTCCCGAGGCGATGTCCTCCTTGTATTCCTCCCCCGGCTCTCGAAGGTGCGTGTGCAGGTCGAAGAAGCCCGGCGCCACCCAGAAACCCGACGCCGTGACCACTTCGGCTCCGGGAGCGTCGAGCCCGGCCCCTACCGCAGCGATCTTGCCGTCCTCGATCAAGACGTCGGCGATCTCGTCGCGCCCCAGCGACGGATCGAGCACGCGCCCGCCTCGGATCAGGATCCTGCTCATGCGTCAGACTCCGTAGGCGGGCTGCGCCCGGCCGGCAAGCAGATACAGCACGGCCATGCGCACGGCGACTCCGTTGCGCACCTGGTCGAGGATCACGCTCGGAGGACGGTCGGCGAGGTCGTGAGAGATCTCGACACCGCGGTTGATCGGGCCGGGATGCATCACGATCGCATCTTCCTTGGCAAAGCGGAGCTTCGCACGGTCGAGCCCCCAGGCCGCCGAGTACTCTCGAACGCTCGGCACGTAGGCGCCCTGCAGGCGCTCGTGCTGGATGCGGAGCGCCATCACGACGTCCGCCCCCTCGAGACCCTCGCGCAGGGAGGTGAAGGCCTTGACGCCGAGGGTCTCGACGCACGCCGGCAGCAGGGTCGGCGGCCCCACCACGCGCACGTCGGCTCCGAGCTTGCGAAAGCCGTAGATGTTCGAGCGTGCCACGCGGGAATGCAGGATGTCGCCCACGATCGTAACCGTGAGGCCGTCGATCCGGCCCTTCTCCTGCAGCACGGTGAACAGATCGAGGAGAGCCTGGGTCGGATGCTCGTGCGCCCCGTCGCCAGCGTTGATCACGGGCGCCTCGAGGACGTCGGCGATTCGCTTGGGCACGCCCGCCACCTTGTGACGAACGATCACGGCGTCGGGCGCCATGGCATCCAGCGTCCGGGCCGTATCGAGGATCGACTCGCTCTTCGAGAGGCTCGAGCTCTCGGCCGAGAAGTTGATGACGTCGGCCGAGAGACGCTTGCCGGCGATCTCGAAGCTGGTCCGGGTACGGGTCGACGATTCGAAGAAGAGGTTGATGATGGTGCGGCCGCGAAGGGTCGGCACGCGCTTCACCTCTCTCAGTCCCACCTCCTGCATGTGCCGTGCGGTCTCGAGGATGCGTTCCAGGTCGTCGCGGCCGAGGTCCTCGATGCCGAGCAGGTCACGGCCGATCATGACTCCCCCTTTCCGGCGGCAGCTTCGACGCACACCTCGAGAGGCGGCTCGAAGCGCGTCCCCTGGCCGCGCAGCACTACGCGCTCGCTGGCGGACGTCGGGATGTTCTTGCCGACGTAGTCGATGCGGATGGGAAGCTCGCGGTGACCGCGGTCCACGAGCGCCACGACCTGCACGGCGCGAGGTCGCCCGAAGTCCATCAGCGCGTCCATGGCCGCGCGGATGGTGCGGCCCGTGCTCGCGACGTCGTCCACGAGCACCACGACGCGGTCGTCGACCGCCGACGGCATCTCCGTTCGCCGGAGCGGCGGCCGCTCGCCCCGGCGCGTGAGGTCGTCGCGGTAGAGGGTGGTATCGAGGATCCCGACTGGCAGATCGAGGCCCGCGAGCTCGCGGAGGCTGGCCGCGATCTGACGCGCCAGCGGCACGCCGCCGTTCGGGATCGCGACGAGATACAGATCCCGTGCATCCTCATTGCGCTCGAGAATCTCGTGCGCGATGCGCACCAGCGCACGGCGGATGGCCGCGTCGTCGAGCACGACCCGCTCGCCGATGCCGACCTCGCTCGCGGCGGGCTGCACGCTGCCGGGGGGTATGGCCACGCCGGTTGCCTTTCTCCGCCTCGCCGGACGGAATTAAAAGGACCCTGATCCGGGGCGGAGCATACCGGGGAATGCGAGAGCGCGTCAAGCAAAGAGCCTCGACCTGTGCGAGGGTGAGGGGGAGGCCGCGTTGGAGGACGCCATGCAGATCGGACGCGTCGGCGAGATCTGGCGCTATCCCGTGAAGTCCATGGGGGGAGAGCGGCTCGCGGCAACGCCCGTCGAGACTCGCGGCCTGCCCGGCGATCGCATCTGGGCGGTGCGCGACGAGGTGCGCGGCGGGATCCGCGGGGCGAAGAAGATCTCTTCGCTGATGGGCTGCAAGGCTCGCCTCGGGACGGAGCATGCCGGTGACGTCCCGGAGATCACGCTCCCGGACGGCGACCGCTTCGCCGCCGATGCAGCCGACGCCGCCCCGAGGCTGAGCGCTGCCCTCGGCCAGCCCGTCACGCTCTGGCCGCTGCTCCCCGCGGACAGACTCGATCACTATCGGCGCGGCGCACCGTCGCACCCCGACGTGCTGACGGAGCTGCGTTCGGTCTTCGCTCTCGACCCCGGGGAGTCGCTGCCCAATCTCACCTCATTTCCGGCCGAGCTCCTCCAGTACGAATCACCGCCAGGGACGTATTTCGATGCCTTTCCGATCCTGCTGCTTCCGGATGCTTCGCTGCGACGGCTGCAGCGCCTGTGCCCGGCCTCCCGAGTGGACGTGCGCCGCTTCCGGCCGAACTTCCTGATCGAGACGCCGGAGGAGCCCGATGCCTTCCTCGAGTCGGCATGGGCGGGCCAGCGCATCCGCCTGGGTCGCGCGCTGCTGGAAGCCACCGTCGCCTGCCCGCGCTGCGTGATGATCACACATGGCTTCGACGATCTGCCGCAGGATTCCGCGCTGATGCGCGCCGTCGTGCGCGAGGCGGACCATCAGATCGGCGTCTATGCCCGCGTGCTGGAGCCGGGCCAGGTCGCAGTGGGAGACACCGTCGAGATTCTCGACTGACAGGGTGTCCCGGCGTTCCCTGTCGCTCCCTCAGCGAACCCCGTCGCCGATCCGATCCCAGCGCATCCGGTGCGCCAGCAGGTCCCACCACGTGAGCGGGCTGAGCATCTGCAGCCAGCTCCGGCCCTCGCTATCCCACGACCAGTAGAGGAACATGGCCGGCCCGCGCATCTCGTTGCGGGTGATCGTTCCCCACTCCCGGCTGTCCCGTGAGTTGTCGCGGTTGTCGCCCATCATGAGGTAGCGGCCGGGCTCCACCTCGAAGCTCCGAAGATCGAGACCCGGGGCGCCCGGCAGATCGAGGATCCCGTGCTCGACGCCACCCAGATCCTCGACTGCCTCGTCGAGCCTGCGGCCGTTCTCGTCGACGAACTTCTCGGGCACCGGGCGATTCGGCACCGGCTCTCCGTTGATGCTCAGCACACCGCCCCGAACCTCGACGGTGTCGCCCGGCATGCCGACGATGCGCTTGATGAAGGTATCCCGCGGCAGGTCTGGCCGGCGGTCGGCCGGAA
>CAYOIG010000763.1:0-9072 GCA_964403915.1 uncultured Myxococcaceae bacterium | reverse complement strand
TCGCCCGGCACAAGCGACTGCAGGGCTTCAACGTGCTGTGGCTGCCCGGAACGGATCATGCCGGCATCTCGACCCAGGTCGTGGTCGAGCGCGAGATCGCAAAGCAGGGCAAGACCCGGCACGACCTCGGCCGCGAAGCTTTCGTGGACCGCATCTGGGAGTGGAAGGCGCAATACGGCGCCCGGATCGTGCTGCAGCTCCAGTCTCTCGGCTCCTCGTGCGACTGGAGCCGCGAGCGCTTCACCCTCGATCCCGGTCTCTCGCGCGCCGTGCGCGAGGTCTTCGTCCGGCTGTATCACGAAGGCCTCATCTACCGCTCGGAGTACCTCGTCTCCTGGTGTCCCCGTTGCAGCACCGTGCTCTCGGACCTCGAGAGCCCGTACCGGCCGGTGGCCGGAAAGCTCTACCGCATTCGCTATGAGCTGGTGGGCGGGAGCGGAGCGATCGAGGTCGAGACCACACGGCCCGAGACGCTGCTCGGCGACACGGCCGTCGCGGTGCATCCCGAGGACGAGCGCTGGAGCCGCTTCGTCGGGCGGCACGTACGGCTACCGCTGCTCGGCCGCGAGATCCCGGTGGTGGCCGATGCCTTCGTCGATCGCGCGTTCGGCACCGGCGCCGTGAAGATCACCCCTGCCCACGATCCGAACGACTTCGAATGCGGGCGCCGGCTCGGCCTGGCCTCGATCAACATCCTGCATCCCGACGCCACGCTCAACGAGAACGCCGGCCCCTATGCGGGTCTCGCCGTCGCCGAGGCGCGGGCGCGCGTGATCGCCGATCTCGAAGCCGCCGGACTGCTCGCCGGCGTGAAGGACCACCCCCACGAGGTGCCGCACTGCGACCGCTGCGAGACGCTGGTGCAGCCGCTGCTCTCCGAGCAGTGGTTCATGCGCATGCAGCCGCTGGCCGCCCCCGCGATCGCCGCGGTGCGCGAGGGCCGCGTCCGGTTCTTTCCGAAGACCTGGGAGAACACCTACTTCCACTGGATGGAGAACGTCCGCGACTGGGCCATCTCGCGGCAGCTCTGGTGGGGCCACCGCATCCCGGCCTGGAAGTGCGCGCAGTGCAGCGGCTGGACCGTCACCCTCGAGGATCCCGAACGCTGCGCCCACTGCGCGTGCGCGCAGATCGAGCAGGAGAGCGACGTCCTCGACACCTGGTTTTCGAGCGCTCTCTGGCCCTTCTCGACGCTCGGTTGGCCCGACGACACGAAGGATCTGCGCTGCTTCTATCCGACCTCGGTGCTCTCGACGGCCTTCGACATCATCTTCTTCTGGGTGGCCCGCATGATCATGATGGGCCTGCACTTCATGGACGAGGTGCCCTTCCGCGACGTCTACATCCATCCCCTCGTGCGCGACGAAAAGGGGCGGAAGATGTCGAAGTCGAAGGGCATCGGCACCGACCCGATGGACGTGATGGCGATCTACGGCGCAGACGCCATGCGCTGGACGCTCACGTCGCTGGCGGCGCAGGGGCGAGACATCCGCTTCGGCGAGCAGAGCGTGGAGGGAGGCCGGGCGTTCGTCACCAAGCTCTGGAACGCGGCGCGCTTCGCGCTCATGAACCTCGGCGATTTCGACCCCGAGGCTCCGGCCGAGCGGGGAGGCCTCTACGATCGCTGGATCCGGGCGCGCATGGACGCCGCGCTGCACGACGCGCACCTCGCCCTCGAGAGCTACCGCTTCAATGATGCCGCGAGCGTGCTCTACCAGTTCGTATGGGGCGAGCTCTGCGACTGGTACATCGAGCTCGCCAAGCCCGCCCTGCAGGCGGGGGATGCCCGCGCCCGGCAGGCGACGCAGCAGACACTGCGGGACGTGCTGGCCGGCGCGCTCGTGGGTCTGCATCCGATCATGCCCTTCGTGACGGAGGAGATCTTCCAGGCCCTCCCGGGGCGCGACGGACGGCTCGTGATGGAACAGGGCTATCCGAAGCCAGGCCCCGGGCTCACGGGCGCGGAGCAGGCCGCCATGGACGCGCTGCTCGCCGTGGTGGGCCGTGTGCGGCAGGTGCGGGGCGAGCTGGGGCTTCCCCCTTCGCTGAAGGTCCGCGTCACGCTTCCGGCGGCAGCGGCGCCGCTGCTCGCGGCCCACGAGACGGCACTCCGCTCTCTCACCGGCTCGGAAGCGATCTGCTTCGCCGATACGGAGCCCTCCCCCGAGGCGGCCGTCACCCTCGCGGCGGGCCATCGCCTGCAGATCGAGGTCGGCGATCCGGCTTTTCTCGGCGAGGAGGCGCGCCGGCTCGAAAAGGCGCTCGAAACCCTCGAGAAGGATCTCGCGTTCGTGGCCCAAAAGCTCGACAATCCTCGCTTCGTGGAGCGTGCGAAGGCAGAGGTGGTGGCCGCAGAGCGGGAGAAGCAGGAGCGCCTCGCAGCCGAGCGTGCGGAGCTGGGCACCCGGCTCGATCGGCTGCGTGGCCTCGGAGGCCGCGGCGCATGAGCGGCGGGCCTGCCTTCCCTCCCGCGCACACCTGGCGCCCGCTGCTCGCCCTGGCCCTCGCGGAGGATCTCGGCCCCGGCGACGCGACGACGCCGCTGGTGGTGCCCGATGCGCTCGAAGGCGAGGCCGTGATCGAGGCGCGGCAGCCGCTGGTGGTCTGCGGCCTCGCGCTGGCTGCCGCCGCCTTCGAGGCGGTCGACCCCGGCGTCACCTTCGCGGCGGAGTCCCGGGACGGCGAGCAGCTCGCCGCGGGGGAGCCCATGGCGAAGGTCTTCGGCTCGCTGCGGAGTCTTCTCGCCGCGGAGCGTACGGCGCTCAACTTCCTCGGGCGCCTGTGCGGCGTCGCGACGCTCACGCGCCGCTTCGTGGATGCGATCAGCGGCACGGGATGCGTGCTGGTGGACACGCGCAAGACGCTGCCCGGCTGGCGCAGCCTCGACAAGTACGCGACGGCCGTGGGCGGCGCGACGAACCATCGCATGGGTCTCTACGACGGCATCCTGCTGAAGGACAACCACGTGGCCGCCGCTGGCGGAACGGCCCTCGCCGTCAAGGCGGCGCTCGCCGGAGCGCCTGCGAGCCTGCGGGTGCAGGTCGAGGTCGAGTCGGAGGCCGATGCGCTGGCCGCCATCGAAGCCGGTGCGGACTCGCTGCTCCTCGACAACCGCAGCCCGGAGCAGCTTCGACGCATCGTGCTCCGCGTCGCCGGACGCGCACTGCTCGAGGCCTCCGGCGGCATCACGCTCGAGAACGTGCGCGCCGTGGCGGCCACGGGCGTGCAGCGGATCTCGGTGGGTGCGCTCACGCATTCCGCGCCCGCAGCGGACGTGGCCCTCGAGCTCTCGCAGGCCGGTGAAGGCCGGTGAGCGACGGGGCCGCGCAGGTGCTGGAGCGACTGCGCGGCGCCGGCCCGGGCGGCACCTCCGGCGCCCTGCTCTCGGGTGAGCTCGGCGTCTCGCGCTCGCAGGTCTGGAAGCACGTCGAGACGCTTCGCGCCCGCGGCTACGGCATCGAAGGAGAGCCGGGAGGCGGCTACCGGCTGACGGCGCTGCCCGACCGTCTCTATGCCGAAGAGGTGCAGCACGGCCTCGGAACGCGCTGGCTGGCGCGCGCATACCATCACCTCGACGAGACCGACTCCACCAACCGGGTTGCGCTCGAGCAGGCACGCGCCGGCGCCCCGCACGGCACCACCGTGGTGGCGGAGGGCCAGACGGCGGGCCGCGGCCGACTCGGACGAAGCTTCTTCTCTCCTCCCTACCTCAATCTCTATACCTCGATCGTGCTTCGGCCCTCCCTCGACACCGCCGAGGCGCCGACCCTCATTCAGGCGGCGGGCATTGCCGTCGCCGAGGCGGTGGCTGGCGAGATCGGCGACTCCCGAGCGGTCGAGATCAAGTGGCCGAACGACGTGCTGCTGGGCGGCCTCAAGACCTCGGGCATCCTCATGGAGCTCGGGGCCGAAGCCACGCGTGTCGACTTTCTCGTGCTCGGCATCGGGGTCAATCTCAACGTGTCCCGGGAGACCTTCCCGGAGGAGTTCCGCGCCCTTGCCACGAGCCTCTCCTCCCATGCGGGTCGCCGGATCGACCGCGTGGTCTTCGCCCGCCGGCTCTATCATGCGCTGGAGGAGGTCCTCGACGCCCATGCCGCCGGCGGCTTCGCTGCGATCCGGCCGCGCTTCGAGGCGCGCTTCCGCATGGCCGGGCGCCCGGTTCGCGTGCGCAATCTCGACGGCAGCGAGACGGCCGGCCGCTGCGACGGCATCGATGCCGACGGGGCGCTGCTGCTCGCTGGCGAGGACGGCTCGGTGCGGCGCGTGGTCGCCGGAGACGTGACGATCGTCAAGCAGCGGGAGGGTGCGGCGTGAGCCAGACGGTGCTGCTCGCGATCGACGTCGGGAACACCAACGTGACGCTCGGTCTCTTCGACTATCCGGCCGGGGGCGAGGTCGGATCGCTCTCGCACCACTGGCGCATCACCACCCGCCGCGAACAGACCTCCGATGAGGTGACGATCATCCTGCGGGCCCTGTTCGACCAGAGCGGGCGCAAGGTCTCCGAGATCAGCGACGGCATCCTCTCCAGCGTCGTCCCTCCCCTGCTCCCGATCTGGGAGCGCGTCTGCCAGAAGATCTTCGACCGCGATCCGCTCATCGTGGGCCCCGGCATCCGCACTGGGATGCCCGTGCGCTACGAGAACCCCCGGGAGGTGGGCGCCGACCGCATCGTCAACTCCGTTGCGGCCTACGAGCTGCTGGGCGGCCCCGTGATCGCGGTCGACTTCGGCACGGCAACGACCTTCGACTGCGTCTCGGCGCAGGGCGAGTATCTCGGCGGCGCGATCTTTCCCGGCATCCAGATCGCCATGGACGCGCTCTTCCAGCGAACGGCCCTGCTGCACCGTGTCGAGCTGGCCCGCCCGCGAACGGCCATCGGCAAGACCACCACCGGCGCTCTGCAATCCGGCCTGCTCTTCGGCTATGCGGGCATGGTGGATGCGATGGTCGCGCGCATCCGCAGCGAGCTGGGCGGACAGGCGCGCGTGATCGCCACCGGCGGCCTGGCCGCACGCGTGGCCAGCGAGACGGAGAGCATCGAGCGCGTGGAGCCCTTCCTCACGCTCGAGGGGCTCCGCATCCTGTTCGAGAAGAACCGCGTCGAGCGCGCAGAGACGCCGCGAAAGGAGAGGCAGACATGAAGGACGTTCCGGTTCGGGACACCCGCAATTTCGCTCTCATCGGTCACGCCGGCGACGGCAAGACGTCTCTTGGCGAGGCGCTGCTGCACCGCGCTGGCGCGATCCAGAGCCTCGGCCGCGTCGATCAGGGAACCTCGCACCTCTCCTACCTGCCGGAGGAGAAGGAGCGGCATCACACACTCACCTCGTCGGTCTACGCCTTCGACTGGGACGGCAAGCACCTGACCCTCGTCGACACGCCCGGCGATCCGAACTTCATTCCCGACGCCGAGCTCACGGTGCCGGCGCTCGACGGCGCCGTGCTGGTGGTCTCGGCCGTGGACGGTGTCAAGGTCGGCACCGAGCGCATGTGGCGCGCCGTGGGTTCCGCGGGCGTGCCCTCGATCGCCTTCGTGAACGGCCTCGACCGGGAGCGGGCCGACTTCGGAGCCGCCGTCGAATCCCTTCGCAAGCTCGGTGCAAAGCCCGTGCTGCTGTGTCTGCCGGTCGGCATCGAGACCGAACTGCGCGGCGTGGTGGACCTGCTCACGATGAAGGCGCACGTCGGTCCTGCCGAGAGCCCCGTTCCGGCGGAGCTGTCGGAGGCCTGTGCCACCGAGCGCGGGCGGCTGGTCGAGGCCGTCGCCGAATGCGACGACGCCCTGCTCGAGAAATATCTCGAGGAGGGGGAGCTCAGCGACGAGGAAATCCGCCGCGCTCTCGGCAAGGGCGTGCGAGAGCACCAGATCCTGCCGGTGCTCTGCGGCTCGGCAATCTCGCTCGCCGGCGTCGGCCTGCTGCTGCGCTCGGCCGTCGAGCTGCTTCCCTCTCCGGCGGATCGTGAGCCGTGGCCGGCCGCAGACGTCGCCGACGGCAAGGCTCACCCTCTCGAAGCCGATCCCCAGGGCCCCTTTGCCGCCGTCGTGCTCAAGACGGTGATCGACCGCTATGCCGGAACCCTCTCGGTGCTCCGCATCGTCTCCGGCACCGCGAAGCCCGACATGACCGTGCTCGACGCCACCACCGGGTCTCGCGAGCGCATCGGAAAGCTCTTCGTGATGCACGGCGGCGAGCACGTGGAGGTGCCGGAGGCCGAGCCCGGCGACGTGATCGCCGTGGCGAAGCTCAAGGACGTTCACACCGGAAACGTGCTCACCGCCGAGAAGGGAGGCGTGCACCTGCGCGAGCTCGCGATCCCGAGAGGCGTTCTCTCCTACGCCATCCAGGCCCGGGCCAAGGCGGACGAAGACAAGGTGCATACCTCGCTCGGTCGCCTGGTGGAGGAGGATCCGACGCTCCACCTCGGCCGGGACCCGTCGACGGGCGAGTTCCTGCTCACGGGCATGGGCGAGCTGCACATCCGGACGGCCGTGCAGAAGCTGCGCCGCATGTTCGAGGTGGACGTCGAGCTCAAGACGCCCAAGGTTCCCTACCGGGAGACCGTGACGCGCAGGGTGGAGAACGTGGAAGGCAAGCTCAAGAAGCAGACCGGCGGCAAGGGCATGTACGCCGTCGCCTACGTCAGCATCGAGCCGCTGCCGCGCGGCTCGGGCTTCCAGTTCGTCGACGAAATCGTGGGCGGCTCGATCCCCCGCAACCTGATTCCGGCGGTCGAGAAAGGAGTGCAGGAAGCGCTGCTACACGGCGCGCTCACCGGCAACCCGGTGGTCGACGTGCGCGTGCGCTGCATCGACGGCAAGCATCATCCCGTCGACTCGAACGAGATGGCCTTCAAGCTCGCAGGCTCCTACGGGTTCAAGGCCGCATTCGAGCAGGCAAGGCCCACGCTGCTCGAGCCCATCATGCACGTCGAGATCCAGGCGCCCGACGCCCGCGTCGGCGACATCATGGGCGATCTGTCGAGCCGCCGTGGACGCGTACAGGCCAGCGAGGCGCGCGGTGCGCAGCAGGCGATCGAGGCGCAGGTGCCGATGGCCGAGATGCTCGAGTACGCGAGCGTGCTCACCAGCCTGACGGGCGGCAAGGGGAGCTTCCACATGGAGTTCTCCCACTACGACGAGGTGCCGGCCGCGCAGCGCGAGAAGCTGATCGCGCAGTTCAAGGCCACCCAGGGAGCCGGCTCCTGACGCGCGCAGCTTCATGACTGCAGGCCGGCCGACGATCCGGCTCGTGCTCTCGCCCGAGGCCGAGCGCTACGTGCGACGCGAGGGCCCGGTCGAGGTGCGCCGCATGGCGGCGCGCGGGGCCCTGCCCTTCCCGCCCGTCGAGCTCGCTACGGTGCTCTTCGCGCTGACCCACGACCCGGACACCGAGACTCGCGAGCGAGCGGCCGAGAGCCTCGCGGCGCTGCCCGAACCCATCAGCGCCGCCGTGCTCTCGGGCCCGGCGCATGCTGCCGTACTCGCGCATCTGGCGCAGGTGCATCAGAGCAACGCCTCCCTCGTGGAGAGGCTGGCGCTCAACCCGGCAGCCGACGACGCCACCATCGCCTTCCTCGCGACGCTGCCGCACAAGCGCGTGGTCGACATCGTCTCCAACAACCAGCAGCGCATGCTCCGCTGCCCGGAGATCGTCGAGGCGCTCGGCGCGAACCCGCTCACCGGCCGCGCGGTCATCGATCGCATCCTGTCCTTCCTCGGCCTCGCCCGTACCAACGGCGAGGTGCCGGAGGAGATTGCGGAGGAGATGCCCGCATCCGAAGGTGCCATCACCGACGCCGAAGCCCAGGCGGCGCTGCAGGCGATCCTGGGCGACGATGTCTCGGAGTTCGCACCCGGACTCGTCGAGGAGGGCGACGAGCCGGACGAGGCAACTCGCGGGAGCCTGTACGCGCTGATCCAGACGCTCTCGGTGTTTCAGAAGATCAAGCTCGCGCGCACCGGCAACAAGGAAGCCCGGGGGCTGCTGATCCGGGAGACGAACAAGATCGTGGCGGCAGCCGTCATCCGCAGCCCGAAGCTGACGGAGCAGGAGGTACTCGTCATCGCCAAGTCGCGGAGCGTGAGCGACGAGGTGCTGCGTCTCATCTCGGCGAATCACGACTGGACCAAGAGCTATCCGATCAAGCTGGCGCTGGCTGCGAACCCCAAGTGTCCGCAGCCCGTCGCCATGCGCTTCGTGAACTACCTGCAGGAGAAGGATCTGCTCGGGCTGATGAAGAGCCGGGACGTGCCCTCGGTGATCTCGACGCATGCGCGGCGCCTGCTGACCAAGAAGGGGAAGATCTGATGCCGGACGAGCTCGACAAGGCGGTGAACGCACGAATCGTGTACTGGGGCGCGGAGCAGGCCGGCGTGTCGACCACGCTGCGTCGCATCTTCGACAAGCTTCGGCCGGATCACCGCGGCGAGCTGCGGGAGGTGCCGACGCGCCTCGACCCGACCGTGGGCTACGAGGTGCTGCCGATCAAGCTCGGAGAGGTCGGCGGCGTCGATACCCGGATCGAGATCGTCGCCGTCCCCGGCTCGCCCGAGCACGCCCCGACCCGCAAGCAGCTCCTCGACCGCGCCGACGGCATCGTCTTCGTGGCCGATGCGCGCCGCGACCGCCTCGACGAAAACGTCGCGCGCTTCGCGGAGCTGCGGCAGGCCCTGCTCGCCTACGGCCGCTCGCTCGACGCGATCCCCCTCGTGATCCAGATGAACCGGTGCGACCAGACGGACGCCGCAACCCGCGAGGCCCTGCTGCGAAAGCTCGACGCGCAGAGCGCCCCCACGTTCGACACTGTCGCCAGCGAAGGCAAGGGCGTGCTGCAGGTGCTCTCGACCATCTCGAAGAGCGTCGTGCGCAGCCTGCGCGAGCCCCCGGGCCGCTCGCTCCCGAACGCCCGCCCTCCGCTCGCCTCGAGCCCGCCCGCACCGGCTCCGGAGAGCGCGCTCCCGCCTGCGCCGCTGCCGCCCCAGGCCCCGCTTCCGATGGCCGCCGCAACGGCCGGCAGCGACGACGAGTGGCCGGCGCCGATCCGCTCGCGCCGGCTTCCGGCGTC
>CAYOIG010000762.1:0-1809 GCA_964403915.1 uncultured Myxococcaceae bacterium | reverse complement strand
TGGCCGGCGAGCAGCGCCGCGGCGAGCGCATCGCGCGGCGCCGCCCATGCGCTCGCCAGTAGCAGCGCGATCAGCGCGAAGGGCGAGGTGAAGCGCGCCACCTTGTGGCTCCAGAGCGCGAGCGACACGCGTCCGTGTCGGAATGAGAGCAGGCCGCGGTAGGCGGAGAGCACGGCGAGGCCTCGCCGCACGGTGCGCACCTTGCGCGCCCACTCCTGCGACGGCGAGCGAACGACGCCGAAGCGCACGCGGGCTTCCGGCTCAGAGACCGCCCGCAGCCCGCGTCGCGCGGTCTCGAGCGCGCTCCGGAAGTCGCTCGCGAGGTGGCTGGGCCACGGATCGCAGAGCGTGCGGCGGATCGCGAAGCAGGAGCCCGAGAGACCGATCAGCGTTGCGGCCTCGCTCTCGAGGGCGCGCAGGGCCATCTCGAAGCGCACGTAGACGCCCTCTCCGCCCGCGGCCTCGATCACGTCCTCGCTGCTGACGGCGCCGACGTCTGGATCGGCGAAGGGCCGCAGCAGCGCCCGGAGCGCGCCCGGATCGAGGCGTGCGCCCACGTCGGTGAAGACCAGCACCTCGCCCTTCGCGCAGGCGATGGCGGCGGCCTGGGCGGCCTCCTTGCCCCGCCGCTCCGGGCTCGCAACGAGCCGCACGCCCTGCGCGGCGAAGCTGCGTGCCACGGCCTCCGTCTCGTCGCGGGAGCCGTCGGAGGAGACGATCACCTCGCACGGGCCGGGGTAGCCCTGCGCGAGCGTGTCTTCGAGCTTCGCGCGCAGCTCGGGCCCGCCGTCGTGGACGGCGATCACGACCGAGACCGGAGGCGCGACGTCCGCCCGGCGCACGGGCCGCGGCGCGAGCCGGCGCAGCAGGAGCAGCACCAGCGGATAGCCGGCATAGGCGTAGGCCACCCAGCCGGCTGCCAGCACCATCACGAGCCAGGAGAGGCTCATCGCGTCGCCGCCTCCAGCCGCTCGCCGAGGCGTTCCACGGCGCTGGCAATGCGGGCGAAGGTCGAGACGAAGACGGCCTCGGCATGGCCCCACGGATCGGCGATGTGGAAGGGCCGCGCATCGAGAAAGTCGCCCAGCAGCCGCGTGCGTCCCGCCACGGCGGGCCCGTGCGTGCGCAGGGCGACGCCCTGGGCAGCCTCCATGACCAACACGAGATCGGCCGCTGCGAGAGCGGCCGGATCGAGCGCGCGGCTGCGATGGGCCGAGAGATCGACGCCGAACTCCCTCGCGACGCGCAGGGCTGCCGGCTCGGCCGGGGCCCCTGCTCCCGCTTCGAGGCCCGCCGACGAGACGACGAGATCGGGCTGGCGGCGTAGGATCAGGGCCTCGGCGAAGGGGCTGCGGCAGATGTTCCCATGACAGAGTACGAGGATGCTGCGAATCGGCGGCCCCGGTAGCGCCGGCTCGCCGGTGAGCAGTCGCTGCCACTCGTGGAGGGCGTTCGCCCGCGCAGCCGGCGACCGCACGAGGCGCCGGGCGCTGCGAAGCGTGCGAGGAATCCATACGGTCATGCGCGAGGCAGATCCATCCCCGAATCCTTAGCGCACGCGGGAGCTCCGACCCCCGCGTGCCGGACGGCAAAGGAACGCATGCACGCACGCGCCCCGCTGCCGTCCGCCTGGCTCTGGCTCGCTGCCGGCGTCGCCTTCTCGCCTGCCCTGGCCGAGGTGGCCGCACAGACGGTCACCAATCCGCGGACGAGCACGCCCGTGATCGCCGGGGCGCTGCTGTTCGCCGCCGCGTGGCGCAGCCCGCTTCGCGAGGCGCCACACCGGCCCACGGGCCTCGCGCTGCTCGT
>CAYOIG010000761.1:0-2419 GCA_964403915.1 uncultured Myxococcaceae bacterium | reverse complement strand
GGCGTCTCCCCAGGCGCCGCTGAGGGCCGTCTGGTGCTCCTCGTCGAGCACCCGGACCGCAGGGCTCCCGAGCAGCAGGAGCGTGGCCTTGCTCGTGGCCACCTGCTGGTAGGTGACGACGAGGCCGTGAAGGTCGGCCGGCAGCGCGCTGCGGCTCGTCCACTCGGGCTCGAGGGCGAGGCCGAAGTCGTCGGCAGCACGGGCCCACTGGCGCTTGAGGTGCTGGGTCGGCGTCACGACGATCATGCGCCTTGCCACGCCGGCCGCGAGGGCGCGCCGCGCGGCCTCGAGCGCGAAGGTCGTCTTGCCGGCGCCGGGCGTCGCGACCGCGAGAAAATCGGCCCCCGTGCTCGCCTCGAAGCGGTCGAGCGCAGCCTTCTGCCACGCGCGCAGCGGCGGGAGGGGAGAGCCGGCCGCCTGTCGCGAACGGCCGGAGCGAGCGTCGCGAGCCGTCATCGCGTGCGCTGCGCCGCCGCGCTCCTGCTGTGGTCATCGGCGCTGGCCGCATGCTCCGCGCGCGCGTGGCGGCTGGCCATGAGGCGGCCCGGCAAACCGAGGCCGAGAAATGCGGCGCGCTGCGGCACGGCGGCGGAGCTTATCGGTTCGGAGCGCGATCGTCGCCGGGCTCGACGGAGCGAGGCGGCAGCGGCATCGTGGCGCCCCGGAGGCCCGCGTGGAAGAGCAGCCGATCTGGACGCCGTCGCCCGAGCTCGTGGCCCGCACGAATCTCGCGCGCTTCATGACGCTCGCGAACGAGCGCTTTGACGCGGGTGCGGCCGACTACGACGCGCTCTGGCGCTGGTCGATCGAGAGGCCCGAGCCGTTCTGGACCGCCGTCTGGGACTTCTGCGGCATCCGCGCCCAAACGCGGGGGGAGCGTGTGCTGGTGGACGGCGAGCGCATGCCGGGCGCGCGCTTCTTTCCCGACGCCCGCCTCAGCTTCTCCGAGAATCTGCTGCAGCAGCGTGGCGATGCGCCCGCCCTCGTGTTTCGCGGCGAGGACGTGGTGGCGCGTACTCTCTCGTGGCGCGCGCTCGAGGCCCTCGTCTCGCGCCTGCGCCAGGCGCTCGAAGAGGCCGGTGTGCAGGCCGGTGACCGCGTGGCCGGCTTCGTGCCGAACCTGCCCGAGACCGTCGCGGCGATGCTCGCGGCGGCGAGCCTCGGCGCCGTCTGGTCGTCGTGCTCTCCCGACTTCGGCACGGCGGGCGTGCTCGATCGCTTCGGTCAGATCGAGCCCGTCGTGCTCTTCACGGCCGACCGCTACCGCTACGCCGGCAAATGGCACGACTGCCTCGGCCGCGCGCGCGAGATCGCGGCCGCACTGCCGGGCCTGCGGCGCGTGATCGTGCTGTCCTACGACGGCGAGACGACCGAGACCGGCGGCATCCCGGGCGCGCGCACGTTGGCGCAGGCCATTGCTCCCTTCACGGCGGGGCCGATCCCGCACGCGCAGCTCCCGTTCGGGCATCCGCTCTACGTGATGTACTCCTCGGGCACGACGGGCAAGCCCAAGTGCATCGTGCACGCTGCCGGCGGCACGCTGCTGCAGCAGAAGAAGGAGCACGTGCTCCACTGCGACGTGCGTCCGGGCGACCGCGTCTTCTACTTCACCACCTGCGGCTGGATGATGTGGAACTGGCTGGTGGCCTCGCTCGGCGCCGGCGCCACGGTGCTGCTCTACGACGGCTCGCCGTTCCATCCCGGGCCGGAGGTGCTCTTCGACTTCGCCGCGGCCGAGAGGATGACCCTGTTCGGCACCTCGGCGAAGTTCATCGACGCCTGCCGCAAGAGCGGCCTCGAGCCGCGCCGCACGCACGATCTCTCATCGCTTCGCCTCGTCACCTCCACGGGCTCGCCGCTCGCGCCCGAGGGCTTCGACTGGGTGAGCGAGCGCATGGCGCCGGGCGTGCAGCTCGCCTCGATCTCGGGCGGCACCGACATCCTCTCCTGCTTCGTGCTCGGCAACCCGCTGGCGCCGGTCTTCCGCGGCGAGATCCAGTGCCGCGGCCTCGGCATGGCCGTCGAGGCCTTCGGCGACGACGGCCGGCCCGTGCGCGGCAAGAAGGGCGAGCTCGTCTGCACGCGCCCCTTTCCGTCGATGCCGATCGGCTTCTGGAACGATCCCGACGGCGAGCGCTACCGCAGGGCCTACTTCGCGCGTTTTCCGGGCGTGTGGTGCCACGGCGACTTCGTCGAGATCACGCCCCGCGGCGGCATCGTGATCTACGGCCGTTCGGACGCCGTGCTCAACCCCGGCGGTGTGCGCATCGGCACGGCGGAGATCTATCGCCAGGTGGAGCAGCTCGAGGAGGTCGAGGAATCGATCGCCATCGGCCAGGCGTGGCAGGACGACGTTCGCGTCGTGCTCTTCGTGCGCCTGCGGCCGGGGCGTGCGCTCGACGACGCGCTCGAAGCGCGC
>CAYOIG010000760.1:0-1989 GCA_964403915.1 uncultured Myxococcaceae bacterium | reverse complement strand
GGCCTTCGGCCTCACCTTCGATGTTCCAGTGCTGGCGCATGCCCCGGCACTGGCCGCCGTGCTCGCGCTCGGCGCGGCCGGCCTTGCGGGAGCGGGAACTCTCTTCGGCGCCGTCGCCGTCCGCACGCGCTTCCGGGAGCTGGTGCTACCGCTGCTGCTGCTACCGCTGCTGGTGCCCGTGGTCGTGGCCGGAACGCGCGCGACGGCCACGCTGCTCGAGACGGGAGTGCTGGCGCCGGCTCCGCTGCGCCTGCTCCTCGTCGCCGATGCGATCTTCTGGATCGGTTCCTATGTTCTCTTCGAGTTCGTGCTCGACGAGTGAGGCCATGAACGATACGCCCCTCGACCTGGCCGCCGAGCGCTGGCGGCGACCGCTCGGCCTCGCGCTGCTGCTCGCGGCGCTTGCTTGGGCCCTGCTCGTCGCGACGGCGCCCGTGGACACGATGCAGGGCGAGATCCAGAAGATTCTCTACCTGCACGTGCCGGCCGCGTTCGCATCCTACGGGGGGTTCTTCGCGACTGCGCTCGGCAGCGCAATCTACCTCTGGCGCGAGCAGGACGAGTGGGACCGCTTCGCGCTTTCGGCCGCCGAGGTGGGGGTCGTCTTCTGCACCCTCGTGCTGGTGACCGGCCCCATCTGGGCCAAGGGCACCTGGGGGCGCTGGTGGAGCTGGGACCCGCGCCTCACGGTGACGCTGCTGCTCTGGTTCATCTATCTGGCGTACATCCTGCTGCGCAGCTTCACCGAGGGCAGCGAGCGCACGGCTCGCTTCGCTGCGGTCTACGGCATCGCGGGGCTGCTGGCCGTGCCCCTCAACTACCTGGCGATCGATCTCTTCGGCGGCCGGGCGATGCACCCCGAGAACCTCGCGCGGGGCAGCCTCGGAGAAGGCATGGGGCTCCCGTTCGTGGCCGGCGTCGTCACGGCGCTGCTCGCCCTCGCCTACCTCACGCTACTGCGCTTCCAGCTCGAGGGTCTTCGCTCGCGCGCCGCGCGTTCGGCCGCCTCCGGGATGCCCGGCTGATGCGATTTCTGCTCGCGGCCTACGGCGTCGCCCTCGTCACCCTGGTGCTCTACGGCCTCAACCTCGCCCGGGAGCGGCGGGCGCTGCGGCAGCAGCTTGGCGGCAGCCCAAAGTGAAATCGTGGTTGACACCGGGCCGGGGCCGGCAGTATAAGCACAGAGGCTCGGCGGTCGGGGCACTCTGCCGCGACCGGACAGCCGCCCAATCACCGAACACGCACCGAAGGCAGAAAGCACCGATTCTACGCGATCCTGCGCGCGCCTTGCTCATGCGCAGCTTGCTGTCGGGCCCGCCTTCGAAGCAGATTGCGGAGTGGGTGGTTCGAGCCTCGGAGGGAAGAGCCCGATTCGCCATGAAAGGCGCAGACGGTCCTCCCCGGCTCCGAGTTCAACCATTCGTAGGCATGCAGGAGAGCGGCAAAGACGCTCTGGAACTCTCTGATCCGCCGGCCGTAGCGGTCCCCCCCACCGGCCCTTGGCACGGGGCTTGCGAAAGCTGGAGCTCGATTCCCGGGCCTCGCGATGCCCGGCGGCGAATCCACGAATGACAAGGGCCTCGGGGGCGGTCCGGAGAGGCTGGCCAGCATGAAGCGCGGCGTCGGCTACTGCGAGAACACCGACTGCGAGGACTACGCCAAGGGCGTCTTCCTCCTCAACCACGGCGACACCTTCTACTGCCCGCGCTGCCGTCAGCTCGGGAAGGTCGAGAAGGAGCGCGGGTTCTACACGGGCAACTCGGACATCTTCAAGGAGGTCCGCGTCGAATACAACTTCGACCCCGTGAACGGCCTCTACCGCGAGATCGCGATCGTTCGCGACGAGAGCTTGTGGGGCCGCAACAACGTCTACACGTTGCAGTCGCCCCTGATCAAGACGGAAAAGCGCGCGCTCAAGGTCGCCGAGGCGATCCTCGCCAACCTGAACCGCTACCGCGGCCTGCTCTCGGGCGACGACATCCCGCGCAC
>CAYOIG010000759.1:0-3076 GCA_964403915.1 uncultured Myxococcaceae bacterium | reverse complement strand
CGGTCTCGATGGGTGTTGCTCTGCCGTCGGCGGCTGCTGCCGCAGCCGTTGCTCCGCTGCCGATTCCGTTCCCGATTCCGATCCCCAACATCCCGGCGCCGCCGCCGCTCGTGTGGATCGGCGTTGCGGGCGGAGCCGGCTACTGGGTGGGAACGCAGATCGAGCCCTACGTGAGCCCGATCATCTGGCCCTACATCGAGAAGCTCGCTGACGAATGCGACGACGGCCCGGACTGCGAGGAATCGTTCGCAAGCGACGTTGCCAGGTGTCGGGGAATCGGCAGACGCAGCAAGGCGCGCGCTCCGGCCTGCTACGAATCAGCGGTGAAGCGCTACGCCGCTTGCAGGGCGGGAGATCCGCCGAGCTCGTGGCCGCCTCTGATCACCTGGAATAACTGAGAGGCAGTCGTGGACTCGGAGAACGAGCAGCGAGCGAAGCGGGGTCTTGTGCTGTGTATCCACAGGACAAGGGAGGGAAAGCTCCGGTTGGTCATCGACGATGTGATCGCGGAGTCGGACCGATGGCCGCAGGCCTGGCGTTCTCACGTCTTCGTGACGCGTAACGAATACGACCCGGAGCGCTTCCTCGAATCGCAGCTAACCGAAGCGGAGTTCGCCGAAATCGGAGCTACGGCGGTCGCGAGCCTTGCCGCGACGTTTGACCGCAATGGGGGCGCTGCGAGCAAGCCCAGGTAGCAGGTAGCGCCCCCATCCGAACCCCACCCGCGCCCGGCGCTGGTGCGGGGCAGCCTCGCGGGTTGGGAGCGCCGGGCCGGCTCGATCGGCGGCGATGGCGGAGCGCAAGGCTTGCCGCGCTTCTGCGCGCGCCGCTCACCCTCCTTCTCCGTCGCTGTTTGCGCAGCTTCGACCCGGGCTCATTGTCGACGGAAGCCGCGGTGCGGGGGCCTTCGAGTCGTAATGCAAGATAACAGTGGGAGGATTCGTTGAGATCGCGAGCGGCGGCGCGGGGTTGGCGGGAGACGCGCCCTCGCGGGTGCGCCGCGCGAAGCGCGGCTCTCGCGACGCTCGGCGCGCTGCGAAGCGCACGATTTCTTGCGCTTCGTGATGCTGCTCAGACGGCGCGAAGGGCACCGCGAGCGCACTCACGAGCGCACCGCCGAGCCGCTCGGCGCGCCGCCCTCAGCGATCGCGCCGGCTCACTCCGGGAGCGCGGGACGGTAGGCGTCGAGCGCCCAGGCGGCGTCGTAGCGCATGTGCGCCGCGATCTGCGGGATCTCGACGTCGGCGATCCCGGCCACCTGGATCAGGCAGCGGTGGAGGTGAGCGCGGAGCGCCTCCAGGCCGGCGAAGTAGAGCTGCTGGGCCTCGTGCTCGCGATGGCGGCCGCGGCGCCGCGAATCCTCTCCGCTGTCGATCCGCTGCTCGAAGGTGAGGAACTGGCGGATGCCCTCGCGCATGAAGTCGAGCAGCAGATAGAGCGCGCCGTCGGTGAGATCGGCCAGCTCGACCTGCTTGTCGACGAGCAGCGTGCGGATCTCGTGGAGCGAGGCGAGGGCCTCGTCGATGCAGCCGTCGCAGCACTCGGCGGCGTCGAGCACGCGGCGGTCGGCCAGGCGGATCACGAGCTCGCGCGCGATGCGCCTCTCGCGATCGTCGGGCCGCACGGAGAAGCTCACGAAGGGGAGGCTCACGGAGACGCCCTCGACGCGCTTCTGGAACGTCCGGCGCGCCTTCTGGATCAGCGCCGAGAGATCGAACTGGAAGGGAGGTTTCAGGTCCCGCACGCCGTTCTCTACGCGTTGCCGAGAATCTCGGCGAGCACCTGGCGGAGCGCCGCGCGGTCGGGGTCGGCGAGGCGGCCGAGCTTGCGCAGCACCAGGCCGCGCTCGATCGTCGCGAGGACGGGCTTCATTACCGACGGCCGCAGCAGCCCGGCCTCCTTCCACTTGTTGATGGCGGCCTCGCCGAAGGCCGCGGGCCGCGCCTGGCTGGTGATGGCGAGGATCACGAGATCGGGCCGCTCGCGCTGGTAGGCGGCGCTGCTCACGACGACGGCGGGGCGGCGCTTGGTGGTGCTCTGGTCGGTGAAGGGGAAGGGGACGAGGAGGACGTCCCCGAACTCAGAGCCGGTCATAATCGGCGTCGTCGGGACTCTCCCAGACGCGCGCGAAGGCGGCCTCGGAGAGGCGGCTCGCGGCCTCGGTGAGCTGCTCGTCCTCACCTCGCTGGCGGAGGAAGTCGATGAAGTCCTCGACCTCGGCCACGCGTTCGGGCGGGAGCGTGCGGATCTTCCGGAGGAGCTGCTCTTCGTCGGGGTGACGCTTCGCCCGGCTCACCGTGCACCTCCCGCCGCTACGCGGCCCTTCGTCTCGACCAGGGAGTTGACGAGCCGGATCACGGTCCGCTGGTCCTTCTCGGGGAGCGTCATCACCTGCTGGAACTTCTTCCACAGGCGCCTGGCCTCGGGGTCCTCCTTGCTGCGGTCGAGCCACACGGGCTTGAGCCCGAGCAGCTCGTTGGCGGAGACCTTGAGGACCTTGGCGAGCTCGACGACGACGGCGGTGGGCGGGTACTCGGCGACCGTCTCGTAGGCGGAGATGGCGCGCTGGCTGGAGCCGATCATCTCGGCCAGCTGGATCTGCGTGATGCCGTGCTCGGCGCGCCGCTCTCCGAACGCGGAGGCTGCCTGCACCTTCCTCGGCACCGTGAGGTCGAGTGTAAGGGCGGGTGCGGCCATCGGAGGCTCTCCGGGAGAAGCTGCTTGCTCCGTGGATACTGTGCAAGCATATACCGGTGGACGGGTCCTGTCGCCCGCGAAAAGTTACCGAGAACGGCCTTTGGGGCTTGACAGGTTTCGGCCGGAGGGGTTTTTCGATGGCGCGCATCCCCGAGGCGGAGGATGGAGCAACTCTTCTTCTGTAAGTCTTCCGGAAGGGGCTTCTTCTCGCTCTCGGTTGGTTTTGGTTCTGAGCTCTGATCTACGCACTTCCGTGTCAGTTGTCGCGCTTCGAGGTACCTCGTCCCACGCACGACCCGTCCGGGGCCAGGTACTCGCGACCCGTCTCCCACTCCTCGCTGATCTCGGCTCCCAGCGCCGACACCAGCCGCAGCAGCGA
>CAYOIG010000758.1:0-4961 GCA_964403915.1 uncultured Myxococcaceae bacterium | reverse complement strand
GGCGCTGCTCCGGGCGGCCGCGCCCGGCCCGGGCGTGGAGCGCCTGCTCGCAGGCTACGCCGTCTTGCGGCGTGTCGAGGCCTGCGCGCGCTGGGTGTCGGGGCGAGCTCTCGAGACCCTCGAGCTCGGGAGCGAGAGCTTCCCGCTCGTCGCGGCGCTGGCTGCGCCGGCGGAGCCCCAGGATGGGCTCGTCTCGCGCGTGGTGGCGGCCCGGCGCGAGATCCGTAGCGCCTTCGAGGTCGTCACCGAGGCGGGGAGCGTGCGCGCGCTGGAGGGCGCTGCCGGCGCGAGGGCGACGGCGGGCGCCAGCCACGGCGGAAGCGCGTCGTGAGCGCACCCGACGATCTCGCGCTCCGGCGTGCCTTCCTCGGCCTCGGCGCCGAGGACGCCCGGGCCCTCGCCGCGCTTCGGCCCGTGATCGAGCGCAATGCAGACGCGCTGGTCGCCGCCTTCTACGAGCACCTCCAATCTTTCGCCCCGACGCGAGCGCTGCTCTCCCGTCCCGGCGTGACGGAGCGCTTGCTCGAGAAGCAGCGGGCGTATCTGCTGAGCCTCACGGGCGATACCTCCGATCCGCGCTATGCGGAAGACCGTCTCCGCATCGGCGTGACGCACGAGCGTGTCGGTGTCGAGCCGCGCTGGTATCTGGGTGCCTATGCGCTCTACTTCTCGCTTCTCGTGCCGATGGTCTGCGAGACCTACCCGGACGACCGCGACGCGGCCGAACACGCCCTGGTGGCGCTGCAGCGAACGCTGATGCTCGACGCCCAGCTCGCCATGGAAGCCTACATGAAGCGCGAGCGACGTGAGCTCGAAGTGCTGAACCGGCAGCTCGCGGAGCAGGGGCGGGACCTCGCACGCGAGGTCGAGCAGCAGCAGGTGGAGCTGCGCAAGACGACCCGCCGCGCGCGCGCGGCAGAGGAGCTCGCATCGGTGGCGACGCTGGTGGCCGGGCTCGCCCACGAGATCGGCACGCCGATGGGGGTGATCCAGGGGCACGCGGATCTGCTCGAGGCGGCCGTGACCGATGAGCGCGCGCGCTGGCGGCTCCAGACGATTCGCGAGCAGATCGATCGCATTTCGCGCATCATCCAGGCGCTGCTGTCGAGCGCTCGGCCACGAGAGATGGAGCGCGCGCCGCTCGAGCTGCCGCCACTGATCGAGAACACCCTCTCGTTCCTGGCGGAGAAGTTCCGCCGCCGGGGCATCCGCGTGGAGACGGATTTCGCGCCGGTTCCCACGCTCGTGGCGGACGGCGAGAAGCTCCAGCAGCTCTTCCTCAACCTTTTCCTCAATGGCGTGGACGCCATGCCGAAGGGCGGATCCCTGCGCGTCACGCTGGCCGCGCTGGGGCCGGATGCGGTGGAGGTTCGGGTCGCCGACTCCGGGATCGGGATCGAGCCCCAATCCCTCGCCCGGATCTTCGAGCCTTTCTACACCACCAAGCCGGCCGGGCAGGGCAGCGGCCTTGGCCTCGTCATCGCCCATGCCATCGTCCGCGACCACGAGGGCAGCATCGAGGCGACCAGCGAGCTCGGCGTGGGCACCGAATTCCGGATCGTTCTTCCGGTACGCGCGAGGACGACAGCGGCCTGACTGTGTAGTAGTGTCTCGATTTGTGACGAAACGACGCAAATCTCCTCCTCAGATGGCCGGAGCGCTTGCAGAGGCTGGCACGGGACCTGCTTCTACACGAGGCGGGAGGTGCGCCGTGCGATCCATTCTGGTCGTGGACGATGACAACGCGATGCGCGAGATGATGGTCTCGATGCTCGAGTCCGCCGGGATCCGGGCGCGGGCGGCCGCCTCGGCGCCAGCGGCGCTGGAGGCGCTCCGCGACCAGGAGTTCGACGTCGTCCTCTCGGACATCCGCATGCCCGGCCAGGATGGCATCGAGCTGCTGGGCGGGATCCGGGAGCTGCGGCCGGAGACGCCGGTCGTATTGATGACGGCGTTCGGGAGCATCGACTCTGCCGTGGCGGCCATGCGGGCCGGCGCCTTCGACTACATCCCGAAGCCCTTCAAGCGCGATGAAGTGCTGGTGGTGCTGGAGCGCGCCTTCGAGTACCGGGAGCTGCAGAGCGAGAACCGACGTCTGCGAGCCGCCGTCGACCAGACGAGCGCTTTCGGCGATCTGATCGGACGCAGCGCGGCCATGCGCGAGATCTTCGCCTTGATCCGCCGCATTGCGGACAACCGCAGCAGCGTGCTGATCACCGGCGAGAGCGGGACTGGCAAGGAGCTGGTGGCGCGAACGATCCATTTCTCGGGTGCGCGCGCGAGCCAGCCCTTTCTTCCGGTCAACTGCACGGCCATTCCGGAAGGCCTGCTGGAGAGCGAGCTCTTCGGCCACGTCCGCGGCGCCTTCACGGGGGCCGTCACCAGCAAGCACGGCCTCTTCGAGAAGGCGCAGGGCGGAACCCTCTTTCTCGACGAGATCGGCGACATGGGGCTCGGCCTCCAGGGCAAGATCCTTCGCGTGCTGCAAGACCGCGAGATCCGGCCGGTGGGGGGTACGAACTCGACGCGGGTCGACGTGCGGATCGTGGCGGCCACCAACAAGGACCTGCGCGCGGAGATGGATGCAGGACGCTTCCGGCGCGATCTCTTCTACCGCCTGAACGTGATCCCGATCCACATCCCGCCGCTCCGGGAGCGTCCGGACGACATCCCCGCACTGGCGGAGTTCTTCCTGCGCAAGCACGGGCGCGGTGGCCGGCGCGTGCTCTCGCGGGCCGCCTTCGACCATCTGCTGCGGCAGCCGTGGGAGGGCAATGCCCGCGAGCTGGAGAATCTCATCGAGCGCGCGCTCGCGCTCACCGATGCGCTGGAGATCGGTCCCGAGGACCTCCCGCTGCCCCGGGGCCAGGAGTCCGCGGACGCTTCCTCCGTGGAGGCTCCGGGGGCGCTGGTGCGAGCGGCCGTGCAGCGCAGGATGTCGCTACACGCGCTCGAGGAGCTCTACATCGCGGAGATCCTCAAGCTGGTGCGCGGCAACAAGGTCCAGGCGGCGAGGATACTCGGCATCAATCGCCGCACGCTCTACCGGCGCGGCGAGCGTGCCGCAGCCCAGGACGGCGCGCGCGACGACGAGTCTCCCGCGCGTGCGGCCGCCGCTGGAGACTGATCCCGGCGGCTGGCCCCCGGCTCAGCTCGCGCGCGCGCTGCTCGAGGCCTGCTCGTTCTTCTCGCGCAGCACCTGCAGCAGCCGGGTCGGGCCACCGCTCGCCATGATCTCCTGGAACTGAGAGCGATAGCTCGACACGAGGCTCACGCCCTCGACGATGATGTCGATGACGCGCCACTCGCCGTCGACCTTGCGGAGCCGGTAGTCCACCGCCACGGGGGCGGCGGTCGTGCCATTGACCTGCGTTCGGACCGTCGCGTCGCCGTTCGCTTCGATGCGATCCCCGAGCACGGTGACGGTCTGATTGGTGTAGGCGTCGATGCGGCGGCCATAATCGAGCGAGAGGTGGCGCTTGAAGTCTTCGAGAAACGCGCCCTGTTGCTCGCCCGAGAGCTGGTTCCAGCTTCGCGCCAGGACCAGACGGCCGATGGTCGGGAAATCGAACCGCCGGTAGGCGATCTGCTGCAGCTCCTCGAGGCGGCGGTCCACCGGCACGCCCTTGTCCTTGAGCACCGAGAGCACCTGCTCCGAAGTGGACTCCACCACTGCCCGCGCGGGCGCGGAAACATCGTCGGCGCCCGCGATCCCTGCCGCGGCGCAGAGCGCGACGGCGGCGATCAGCGCCCTAGTTGCCCGGAACCACTTCATAGAGGTCATCGTAGATCCCGTTCTCCCCGGCCTGCTTGTCCTGGATCAGATTTTGACGATATTGAAGGTACGCATTCCGCACGAAAACGTAATAGTCGAAGGAGGACTTCTTCGAGTCTTCGACCTGCTGGAGCAGCCGCGCCCGGGTATTGACGACGTCGACACCACGCGAGCTGAACGTGGCGCTCCACGGGATGTACCAGGTATAGACCGCCATGGCCGCATCGCCAGCGAGGCCGACGGTGTCGCGCGGAGAGGACGGGCCGAGCACTGGCAGGACGACGTAGGGCCCCGAGCCGAGACCCCAGACCGCGAGCGTCTGGCCGAAGTCCTCGCGCACCTCCGCGAGGCCTAGCTCGGAGGAGGCCGGATCGAAGAAGCCGGCAAAGCCCACGGTGGAGTTGAAGAGGAAGCGGCCGAAGGCAATGCCCGCATCGCGGGGCTTGCCTTGGAGCAGGGCGTTCACGGTGTCGACCGGCGCGTGGACGTTGTCGAAGAAGTTGTCGAGCCAGGTTTCGACATCCTTGGGCATGACGAAGTCCCAGCCCCGGGAGACGGGCTCGACGAGGTAGCCGTCGAGCTGGTCGTTGAACCAGAACATCCCGCGATTGAAGGGCTCCCACGGGTCGCTCTCGCCTCCGCCGCCGGGCCCCTCGGCAGCGGCCGGAAGAGCGAAGCCCGCAAGGGCGAGGCCAGCCGAGAGCGCGAGGCATCCTGCTCCGTAGGCGGCGACCGCCCGGACGATCCCAAGGCTCATTTCTGCCCTCCGTTTCCGAGGTTCGTTGCGAATTTGGAGATCAGGCTCTCGATCGAGAGTGCGTTCTGGGTGAACGCGATCGTAGCGCCCGCCTTCAAATCCCCGTCCGATGCGCCGGGCTCGAGGGCGATGAACTGATCGCCGAGGAGCCCCGCTGTTCGAATGGAAGCGGTCGTATCGTCCGGCAGCTTTAGATTCCCATCGACGCTGAGGGTGACGTGGGCGCGCAGATCGCTGCCGAGGTCGATGCCCGTGACCTGTCCGATCTTGACACCCGCGACGACGACCGGAGATCGGGGCTTCAAGGCCCCAATCTGGTCGAAGGCGGCATGAAGCTGGATCCGGTCCGACTCGCCGAGGTCGAGTCCCCCTACGCGCATTGAAAGCCAGGCCACGGCGCAGACGCCCACCAGGACGAAGAGGCCGACG
>CAYOIG010000757.1:0-2938 GCA_964403915.1 uncultured Myxococcaceae bacterium | reverse complement strand
GCCTGGCAGGCCGAGGCGCTGGTGGCGCTGCAGTTCCCGCGCTTCGATGCCGGGACGCAGGCCCTCACGGTGCATCTGACGCGAATCGTGCTCCCCGCTCAGGTCTTCTTCATCGCGGGCGGCATCGTGCAGGCCGTGCTGCTGGCGCAGCAGCGCTTTCTCGCTGCCGCCCTGGCGCCGCTGCTCTACAACGGCGGGATCATCGCGGGAGGGCTCGTGCTCGCGCCGGCGATCGGCGTCGAGGGCTTCGCCTGGGGCGCGCTCGCGGGGAGCATCGCGGGGCCCTTTCTCGCCCCCGCGCTCCTGTCGCGCGGCGTCTTCCGACTGCGGGCGCGCTTCGCGCCCCTCGATCGACGCTTCCTGGTGTATCTCGTGCTGGCGGCTCCGCTCATGTTCGGGCAGACGCTGCTCACGCTCGACGAATGGTACGACCGCTGGTTCGGGGCCCTGCTCGCAACGGGCACGGTGGCGCATCTCGGCCTCGCCCGGCGGCTGATGCAGGTGCCGGTTGCCGTGGTGGGGCAGGCCCTCGCGGCGGCGGCGCTGCCGGCGCTGGCGCGCCTGTACGCCGAGGGCCGTCGCGCGGAGCTCGACGCCAGCGTGCTGCGCACGCTGCAGGCGGGGCTGTCTCTGGCGGTGCTCTCCGGTGCGGGCTGCCTCGCGCTGGCGCAGCCGCTGGTGACAGCGGTGTACCAGCGCGGCGCGTTCGGCCCAGCCGACACGGCCGCCGTGACGCCGCTGCTGGCGCTCTTCGCGGCAGGGGTGCCGGCGTGGGTGACGCAGCAGATCGCGGTTCGCGCCTTCTACGCGCGGGGGGATACCTGGCGGCCGATGATCCTCGGAACGCTGGTCGCGCTCGGCGCCATTCCGCTCTACCTGGGGCTCTCGCGGCGCTATGGCGCCGTCGGCCTGCCACTGGCGGGCGTGCTCGCCATGACCGTGAACGCGCTGGCGACGCTCGCGCTGGCGCGGCGCCTGCACGGCGCGCCGTCCATCGGGCGACTGCTCGCTTCGGGCGCGCGCGCGCTGGCGATCGCTGTCCCAGCGGCGACGGCGGCCTTCATAGCGCAGGGCCAGCGCGCGGCGCTGCTCCCCGGCCTCACGCCAGGACCGACCCTCGGTGCTCTCCTCGATCTCGCCTGCGGCGGGCTCGCCTTCGTCGCGATCGCGGGCGCGGGCGTGGGGCTCTTCGGCGATCCTGCACTGCGCGCTTCCGCCGTGCGACTGCTACGTCGCGCCGTGCCGAGGGGCGACGCGGCCTGAGGTCCGGCTCAGGAGCGAAAGAGCTTCTCGCGGTAGTAGGCGAGCTCGGCGAGGCTCCCGCGCAGATCGGCGATGGCGGTGTGCGCCTTCTCGCCCTTCTCGAAGCGCGGCAGCTCGGGATACCACGCGGCGGCCAGCAGCTTGAGGCTCGAGACGTCGAGCTGCCGGTAGTGGAGAAAGCCCTCGAGCAGCGGCATGTGGCGCGCGAGGAAGCGGCGGTCGACGTGGATCGAATTGCCGGCGAGGACTCCCTCCCGGAGCTCGCAGTAGCGCGAGACCACCGCCAGCGCCTCGCGCTCGGCGTCGACGAGCGAGATCGTCGACGCGCGAATGCGGTCCAGCAGCCCCGACGACCCATGCATCTCGCGCACGAAGGGCTCCATGCGGCCGAGCACCTCGTCGGGCTGCCAGATCACGCGTTCCAGCTCGGCGAGCGGCACGAGGTCGGCCTTCGTGATCACGATGCCAATCTCGACGATGGCGCAGCGCTCGACGTCGAGACCCGTCATCTCGAGGTCGAGCCAGACGAAGGTGGGGCTCTCCGGCACGCGCGCAGCGTAGCGACTTCGGACAATGCGGCGAGTCGGAGACGGCTGGAGCGCCTGGGGCCGCAGGGAGAGATGCGAGCGAGAATCGTCCCTCGCTCGACGAGGGGCACTCGACCGGTGATCCTCCGACGCGTCGTCCAAGGAGGGCCATGGACCGGATCCCGCTCATGCGTGCCAGCGCCCTGTCGCCCTACGTCGAGGTGCTGCGGGAGCTCGGCGCCGAGCACGGTCCGCTGCTCGCACGCGTCCACCTCCCTGTATGGGACGATCTTCGACCTGACGCCCTCATCCCCTGTCAGCAGCTCTTCGATTTCGCCGCCGCAAGCCAGCGGGCGATCGGGCTCCGAGACTATCCCTTGTGGGTGGCGCGGCGTTCCGGCATCGGCGGCCTCGGGGCCTGGGGCCGGCTGCTCGCCCAGGCGAAGACGCTTGGCGAGTTCTGCGAGATGGCGGTGCGCACCTCGCGGCTGCACTCGTCCGGGGCGCGGTGGTGGTTCGCGGCGAGCGGGAGCGAGGTCTGGCTCTGTCAGCGTTTCGACCGGCAGATCGCGATCCACGATGGAGACGCGTTGATTCCGCTCATCGGCTACATGATCAACAGCCTTCGTCGTGTGCTCGGGCCGGCCTGGAGCCCGCGAGAGATCACGCTGGCCGCACCGATCTCGCTCTCTCTCGAGGGTCTAGGAATCGACGCACCGGTGCGTGTGTCGGGCGTGACGTCCGTCCCCATACCACGCCGTCTGCTCGGCGCGCCCACGCCGCGCATCGCGGCGATGGTCTCTCGGGGGCTTGAGAGCAGTCTCGAGCCGCTTGCCGAGAGCGCGCCCGTGTCCGACTTCTTGGGCTCGGTGCGTCAGGCGCTCCTGCCGCTCGCCTGTGCCTCAGAGGCCGAGATCCACGTCCTCGCCGAGATCGCGCACCTGTCGGTCCGCACCCTCCAGCGAAGACTGGCCGACGCCGGAATCAGCTTCCGCGGCCTGGTGCAGGAGGTTCAGTTCGTTCGCGCGCTGCAGCAGATGGAAGATCCTTCGAGGAGGCTGACCGACATCGCCTTCGCGCTCGGCTTCTCCGATCCCGCGCACTTCACGCGTGCCTTCCGCCGCTGGGCGGGCGTCTCTCCCCTCGAG
>CAYOIG010000756.1:0-5186 GCA_964403915.1 uncultured Myxococcaceae bacterium | reverse complement strand
CCTTCTAGCGGCCGGCAGACCTGCCGAGTCACGTCCCGGCGCAGCGTTGCAAGGCCTGCGCCGAGGCGGGGCCCGCATGAACGCTCCGGCCCTTCTCCTCGCCCTCGGGCCTGCCGAAGCGTATCCTCATGGGCGTCATGGCGTACCGGGTGGAGATCGAGCGCGAGGACGACGGGCGATGGCTCGCCGAGGTGATCGATCTGCCGGGCTGCATGGCCTACGGCGCGACGTCCGAAGAGGCGCTCGCTCACGCGCAGGCGCTTGCGCTCCGCGTGCTGGCCGACCGCCTCGAACATGGCGAGTGGCCCGCCGGTCCGGTTGCCGTGACGTTCGAGGCGGACGCCGCGGCGTAGACGCGCATGGCTGCCGCATGAGCCGGTGGCCCGCGACTCACGCCCGTCGCGTTCTCGCGGCCCTGCTCCGCATCGGCTGGCGCGTCAAGCGCGAGAGCGGCGGCTCCCATCGCGTGCTCGCCCGCGAAGGCTGGCCTGACGTGACCTGGGCATTTCACGACCGCGAGGAGATCGGACCGCGCATGCTGGCCCGCATCGCGAGACGCACCGGGCTGCAACCCGAGGACCTGTAGCGCCGGCTCGCTTCCGGAAGGGGGGCGCGATGAGCGACACGATGACCGGGGCCGAGACGGTGGCCACGCTCGCACGGCAGGCGGCCGACACTCTCGCCACGCTGCTGCGGGCGAGGGGGTAGGGGCCTCGGATCTCTGGAGGCTCATGGGGGCGTGACCGCGCGGAGGGGGACGCGCGCTCGGCCGCAGTTTCCGCCGGCTGGGTCACGTCGCCCCGTCGGGCCGGCGGCCGAAGGTGGCGCTCCGAGGCCGCGAAACCGCGACGGGTGATGGCCATGCGATGGCCAGCCCTTCCCCGTCAGCGGCTAAGTATGGAGCGGGAAACGGGATTCGAACCCGCGACCCTCAGCTTGGGAAGCTGATGCTCTACCAACTGAGCTATTCCCGCGTCCGTGGCAACGGTCGCACGGCCGCGCACGGGCGGCAAGCGGGGTGGCGCGGTCAGCGGAGCTCTTCCTCGAGCAGCGTTTCGAGATCTTCGTCCTTGGGCGGACCGTCCTCGGGGAGGATGGCCGTCGCGTCGAGCTCGATGCCGTCGAAGAGCGGTGCGATCTCGGGCTCCGTCCGGTCCCGGTGCATCGCGCCGGGCGGCGCGCTCTGCCCCGGTGCTGGAATGGCCGACTCTGGCCGGCGCCAGCCGGCGCTTCCGATCGATGCCAGTGCGAGGCCGAGGTCGCGCGCCGCACGCTCGACGGCTGCGGGGCCGACGCGTGCACTGCCCAGCAGCCACGCTTCGTGCAGCGCGTTGTCGGCAAGGCTGAGGGCGAGTCGGGGCACGCCGGCGCTGCGAGCTGCGATTTCGGCGAGAGCATCCGTCTCGACGAGACCAGGCTCTCCTCCCGCGACGCGCAGCCGGTGCGCGAGAAATGCCGACACACCCTCGGTGTCGAGCGGAGAGAGCGCCGCAGCGACATCGACACGCTGCGCGAGCGCCGGGTCGAGCGCGAGATCTCGTTCGAGCTCGCGTCCGCCCGCGAGCACGACGGTGAGCAGGTGGTTGCCTTCGTGCTCGAGGTTGAGCAGACCTTTCAGATCGGCCAGCGGCTCGGCGCGGGCCATGCGCTGGGCATCGTCCACGAGCAGCACTGCGTGCCGACCTTCCTCGTGCAGAGCAGCCAGTCGATCGAAGATCTCGGCGCAGAGCTGAGGCCTCTCGTGGGGCGGAGCCTCCACGCCGAGAAGCCGTGCGAGCCGCGTCATCAGCCACGCACCCTCTACACCGCCATGCACGAGTACGAGCAGGTGGGCATCGAAGCGCTCCTCGTCGAGCTGCTCCAGCAGGCGCCGCATCACGGTGGTCTTGCCGAGACCCACGTCGCCCAGCAGCAGGCACAGACCGCGCCGCTGCAGACAGCCGCGCAGCAGGCGCCGTTCGGCGTCTGCCGCAGCATCACTCTCGAAATGAAGAGCCGCGAGCGGGTCCTTCATGAAGGGATCGCGCGACAGCCCAAAGTGATCGAGATGCTCCACGGGGGACTCCTAGCCGAAGGAGATCTTCCGGCGCCGCGGCGCATTGCCGCGCGGCGGAGAGGGTGCGGGGTCGCCGTCCGGCGGCTCCGCCACCGCAGCGCCTCCGCTGGTGACGACCTCCGCCTCGGCGTGTGCAATCAGGTCATCGAAGGACTCGTAGATCTCGACCGGCGAAGCGGCCGGCACTGCGACTGCATCCGAGGGAGTGAGCGTGAGCAGCGCGCGAAGCGCATCGATCCGCTGGCCGAGGCCGGGGAACTCGGGCTCGACCGCCGCCACCTCCTCGAACACCGCGAGCGCCGCAGCGGAGTCTCCGCTCTCCTCGATCGCGAGGCCGAGATCGAAGCCAAAGGCCGCTCGGCGCTCGATCGGAAGATCGGCTTCGGAGAGGGCCTGCTGGAGAAACGCAATCGCGTCGTGCGGCCGCTTCAGCTCCCGCGCACACACGCCCAGCAGATGCAGGCAGTCGAGCCGCCGCGCGGGTGAGGCAAGAGCGATCTGGAACTCTCCGAGTGCGTCCTCGAGCAGCCCCATCTCGCGGTAGGCGATGCCGAGGTCGTAGTGGGTCTCGTGGTCTGCGGCCGTGAGCGTCTTGCGGACGCCCTGCTTGAACTCCCGGAAGATCGCCTCGAGGCTCTCCTCGGTCGCAGGCGCCGGCTCGGGCGGAGAAGCGACCGCCGTCGCCTCGAGTCCGAGGGCATCGGACAGCTCGGCAGCGAGGTCGAAGTGGGAGGGCTCTCGCGTCTCCACGCCTCCCGACGGCGACTCGGCACCATCGGTCACGAGCCGCTCCGCCGCGGGTGCCAGCAGCGCCTCCAGCGAGTCGTCCGGATCGACGCAAGGCAGGGGATCGACGTCCGGCGGCACCTCGAAGGAAGGCGTCCCCCCGGCCTGCGCGGGGGCCGCGGCAAAGTCGTCCCAATCGGCGAGGTCGTCGCCGAGGGCATTCCCATCGTCGCCCTGCAGCGAGATCGGCGGCACCTGCTCGACCGCAGAGCCTGCGCTCTCGAAACCCTGCTCGGCCCCAGGATCACATCCTCGTGCGGCCGCGATCTCCCCGAGCCGGAGCAGCGCCTGCGGATTCGTTGGCGCCACCTCGAGCACGCGCCGGTAGACGGCTTCGGCCTCGACGAGCAAGCCCTGCTGGACGTAGAAATCGGCCTCTTCGAGGTCTTCGAGAATCTGCTTCGGCGATGCCGCGAGCGAAGGCGTCTTTGCCCCGTCGGCTTCGAGCGTTGGCGACGGCTCGGAAGACACGGTCTCCGGCTCCGCTTCGAGCTGCCACTCCGGGGCGGGCTCCGAGACGATGGGCACCGCTTGCTCTCCGAGCCCGGTTTCGCTCCCGAGCTCGACGTCGGGCCCGAGCTCGATCTCGGCTTCCCGGCTCGACGGGACCTCCGGCGCCTCCAGAACCTCGCCCGCAGCGAGCTCGATGGGCTCGCTCTCGCCGGAAAGATCGAGATCCACCTCGAACTCGAACTCGGTCTCGGACTCCGGCTCGGACACAGTCGCGATCACTTCCGCCACCGGCGCTACCGGCGCCGGCCCGGCCAGCGCATGACGCCCGTCGGGCTCGAAGGCGCTGCCGGCGAGCGCCTCATCGAGATCCGGGCCGATCGATCCGAATGGCTGCGCCGCCACGGGATCGATCTCGCCGAGTCTCGCGACGAAGCGCGCTGCCGCCGCCTCATCTCCGCGGGCGCGTGCCGCTGCAGCCGCACGCCCGAAGAGCTCGGCTGCGCGCGCCACGTCTCCATCGTGAGCAAGGGCGCCCGCCAGCTTTTCGAGGGCGGCGTCGTGCTCCGGTTCCCGTGCGAGCACGGCCTCGAGGCTGGCGATGGCCTTCTCGCGTTTGCCGAAGCGCAGATAGACCCCGGCCTCGGCCAGAAGCTGCTCGGAATCCGCCTCGACCGGCGGCGTTCCGGAGAGAGCGGGCGCCGCCTCCTCCCCGGTCGGCACTGACCCGGCACAGGGCTCGCTCACTTCCATGGCTTCACCGGGCGGCTCGCAGCGCGGCAAACTCGACGCCGGGAGATCGACGCCGAGATCGTCAACACCATTCAGTGTTAAATCGTAGGCCGGCAGGAAGCGTTGGAGGATCTCCCGTGCACGATCCTCGTTGCCGCGTGCCCGGTGTGCCTCCGCCAGGCGCCGGAACACCGGCTCCGTCTCGTCGGCTCCGAGCCCGAGCGTCTGCAGCGTCTCGGCGTGTAGCTCGAGCGCTTCGATCAGATCCGGGTGAGCCGCGACGGAACGCTCGGCGAGCGCGCGGGCTCGCTCCGGCGTTCTGCTCGTGAGCCACAAACGCGCCAGGGCGAGGAGCGTGGGCAGGCGGTCCGGCTCGATCTCGAGCGCACGTTCGTAGACCGACGCCAGCGCCTCGGTCTCGCCGCCGCGCGCGAGCTCCTCGGCCACCTCGTCATACTCCGTCAGCGCCTCGGCCGTCATGCCCTGCTGGCGCAGCAGGTCTGCGATCTTGAGGCGGCTCGTCGTGTTCGCTGGGTCGAGGGCCGCGGCCTTGCGGAGCAGCTCGAGCGCCTCGCGCTTGCGCCCGGCATTCTGGAAGCCCTCGGTCGCGGTCTGCAGCGCAGACATCGCCTCGGCGATGAGGCCGAGCCGCTGATACAGCTCCGCCAGCGGGACGTAGACCTCGATCTGCTCGGGCGCGAGCTTCGTGATCTGCTTGAAGAGAGCGACGGCCTTCGCGTCGAAGCCCTCCTTCATGAACTGGTGCGCAACCTTCAGGTAGGCCGCGACGGCCTCTCCCTTCTCCCCGAGCCGCAGATGGATGTCTCCGAGCTTCAGGCGAGCGCTGCCGTCGCGCGGATCGAGCTCGAGCAGGGTCCGGTATTCCTTGAGAGCCCGGTCGAGGGCTCCCTTCTGCAGGTACTTCTGGGCGGCCTCGAGGATCTTGCGCTTGTTGACGGCCAAGGTCCCTCGCCTCGGGTGGGGGTAGCCGAGGGGGGAAACCCCTCTCCGCAGCTTTATCGGCTGTCGAAGGGGGGCCTTGAGAGAAGCGGCTCGACCGCTGGGGGTGGATCCCAGGGTTTCTCCCGACGCGCGCCAGCGCGCGCCAACCCCAGCCCCCCCACGCGCGCGCCGAGGGCCGCCGGCCCGCGCGGCACCCCCA
>CAYOIG010000755.1:0-7516 GCA_964403915.1 uncultured Myxococcaceae bacterium | reverse complement strand
TGCAGCGCCGAGGCCGCGAGCAGAAAGGGGAGGGGCGAGAGAGCGATCAAGGCAGCCTCGCGCCGCTCGCGAAGGGCGAAGACGAGGCCGGCGAGCAGTGCGAGCGCCGCAGCACCGGCCGGAAAGAAGACGCCAGGGTCCTCCAGCACGCCGATGCCGCGGTCGAGGAACCAGCGCAGATCCGAGAGCGAGCGCGGCGGGAGCGGAAGGAAGCCCGCCTCCCAGTAGCCGAGCAGGAACGCGTTGCCGGTGGTGCTGCGATCGCTGGCGGCCAGAAAGCCGGCGAAGCTGGCGGCGAAGACGAGGCCGCAGGGCACGAGGCGCACGAGCGCGGCGGTGTCCCGCCTTGCCAGGGCAAGCGCTGCGAGCGAGCAGCCCGTGCCGGCGAGGAGGAAGGCCGCGGGGTGTGAGATCCAGATCGCCGCCGCGCCCGCGAGCGCGAAGACGAGCAGGGCCCCGCGGCGCCCCTCGGCTGCGCGCAGGGCGAGCAGCAGCAGCAGGACCGTCGCCAGCGCATCGGAGGAGTACTGCTTGGCGAAGCTCCCGTAGTAGACGAGCATCGGTGCCACGGCGAAGAGCGCAGCGGCGATGCTGACACCCGCGGGCTGCAGCAGACGCTTCGCGAGCGGTACGAAGAGCAGCAGTGCGGCGAGCGATGCGGCCAGCGAAAACGCTCGGAGCACGAGCTCACCCGGCCCGAGGAGATCCTTCGCGAGGATCAGGATCGCCACGAAGCCGGGCGGTGCCGCCTGGTCGTACTGCAGCGGCGCCAACGTCTCGCCGAGCGTGCGCGGCAGGACGTTGAGCGCCAGCTCGGCCTCGGAGACCTCGAGGGCGTGCAGCGAGAGATAGCGGACGACGCGGAGCAGCACGCCGAAGGCAACGAGGGCCCACGGCAGCCACGGCTTCGCGAGCAGCGCGTCGAGGCGGCGCGCCCAGGCCGGGGGAGCCGGCTCGGGCGCCGTGACGGAGGCGTCCATGCCTCGTCGAGCGTACCACGCCCCGCGACCCCGCACGGTGTCGGTCGGCGCTTGCTGTGTCCATCGGCCCGGAGGGCGTTCTATTGCGAGCGGTCCTCGGCCCGCGTTACCGGGCGCATCAGCCCCTCCTGCGCGACCGAGGCCACGAGCTGGCCGCCGCGGGTGTAGAGCGAGCCCCGGGCGAGGCCGCGCCCGCCGCGCGCCGCCGGGCTGTCCTGCACGTAGAGCAGCCAGTCGTCGACGCGGAGCGGCCGGTGGAACCAGAGCGCGTGGTCGAGGCTCGCGGTCATCAGGGGGCCCAGCGGGCCGCTGCGCCCGTGGGGCTTCACGATGTTGTCGAGCAGCGAGAGATCGCTCGCGTAGGTGAGCAGGCACTGGTGCAGGAAGGGATCGTCCGGCAGCGGGCGCGCCACGCGCAGCCAGACGAGACTCGTTCCTCGCCGGGGCTCGCCACCAAAGAAAGTGGGCGGGTGTACGAAGCGCATGTCGATGGGCCGCGGCCGCGGCGCCCAGCTCCGCACCTCGGGCGGCAGTTTGTCGAGAACCTTCGTCACCATCTCCGTCCAGCTCGGGAGGCTCTCCGGCGGCGGCGCGTCGGGCATCTCGATCTGGTGCTCGTAGCCCTTCTCCTCGACGTGGAAGGAGACGGAGACGTTGAAGATCGCCTTGCCGCGCTGAATCGCGACGACGTGACGCGTACTGAACGAGCGACCGTCACGGATGCGGTCGACGCGATAGATGACGGGCGTCGTGGGGTCTCCGGGACGCAGGAAGTAGGCGTGCAGCGAGTGCGGCGCCTGGCCCTCCACCGTGCGGCCCGCGGCCACCAGCGCCTGCGCGGCGACCTGGCCGCCGAAGAGGCGAGGCCCGCGCTCACGTTCGTTGCGGCCGCGGAAGATGTCGAGATCGATGGGCTCGAGGTCGAGGCACCCGAGGAGCTCGTCGAGGTGCCCCTCCTTCGGAGGGGTCGTATCCGGTGTCATGGCCGGATCTTCGGCGATGTTCGCCGCGCGCGCATCCGGCGCGGCCGGCTCCGTCTCACCGGCTCCGGCTCAGGCGGGCAGGTCGATGCGCCGGAAGAGCAGGGCGACCAGCACGGTGCTTCCTGCACCCCAGACGAAGAGGCGGACGCCGACGTCGAGCCACTCGGCGGCCGACGCACCCGGTGAGAACCAGGGCGAGAGCGCGTAGATGAGCGCGGTGCCGAGCGGCGGCCCGTAGCGCTCGATGCCGCCGAGCAGGCCGCTGCTGAGGGTGGCGACGGAGTGTAGGCCGTTCGTGAACACGACCATCTGCATCAGCAGCACGACGGCGCCGAGCGCGACCACGCGCGGCAGGTAGAGCGCGAAAGCCATGGCTACGGCCGCCACCACCCATGCGTCGGCGGCGAATACGGCGACGCCGGCGAGGGCGGGCAGCGGATCGAGACCGAGTCGCAGGTGCAGCAGCACCGTCACCACCAGCAGCACGGCGAAACCGGCCGCGAGGCTGAGGCCGAGGGCACCGGCGAGGCGCGAGAGGGCATAGCTGGCGCGTCCCACCGGCCGCGAGAGCCACAGCGTGGCGGTTCCCTCCGAGAGAGGCCGTGCCAGCGCATCGCAGGCGACGAAGCCCGCCACCAGCGCGAGCAGCAGCGCGCAGGAGCCGAAGACGAACGGCCCGATGAAGTGAGCGCCGTCGCTCACGTCGAACTCGCGACCGTTCAGCATCACCGTGCCGGCCTCGAAGGCCGTGCAGCGATCGGCGAAGAGCCCGACGCAGAGAGCGAAGACGATCGCGAAGAGGCCGACGCGGTTGCGAACGCCGTCGCGCACGGCGTCCGCGGCCAGCAGCCCGAGGGTGCGCGCGGGGCTCACGGGGCCGATTCCGTTGCTGGTGCGGCCGCGCCGGGCTTTCCGCGAACGATCCGCACGAAGGCGTCTTCGAGGCTCTCGCCGGCGAGCAGCAGGCTCTCCATCGATCCACTCGCCGCCATGCGGCCCTCGTGCAGGATGATGAGATGATCGCAGACCTTCTCGACCTCGGTGAGAACGTGCGAGCTGATGAGCAGCGTACGCCCCTCGCCACGCGCGGCGTGGATCCAGTCGCGCGCGTCGCGCACGCCGAGCGGATCGAGTCCCGAGGTGGGCTCGTCGAGAAAGAGCAGCTCGGGCTCGCCCAGCAGTGCCTGCGCGAAGCCCGCCCTTTGCGCGAGCCCCTTCGAGAGCGAGCCCATCAGCTCGTGCTCGCGATCGCGCAGCCCCGTGCGCTCGAGCACTGTGTCGACGGCCCGCACGAGCGCTGCGCCCTCGAGTCCGGCAAGGCCGCCGTGCAGGCGCAAAAAGGCGGCGAGGGGCATGCGCGCCGGAAGCCGCAGCCGCTCGGGCAGGTAGCCGACGCCCTCTCGCGAACGGGGATCGTAGGGATCGTGACCGCGCAGCCGCACGCTGCCGAGGGTCGGCCGCGTGAAGCCGAGCAGCAGGCGCAGCGCCGTCGTCTTGCCGGCGCCATTGGGGCCCAGCAGGCCCACGGCGGTGCCAGCCGGGATGGCGAGATCCACGCGTTCGAGGGCGCGCCGGAGGCCATAGCGCTTCGAGACGCCGGCGAGCTCGAGGGCGATCATGCGCGCACGAGCGTACCATCTCCGGCCGTGAGCCGCGCCGCGATCTTCCCGTGCGAGACTCGCATGGCTCGCGCCGTGGCGCGCGCCGGGGGCCTGCCCGGCCTCCGAGGGCTACGCTGGGTGACCGGGCTGCACAGGAGGACCGCAATGCCCCTCGATCTCGAGCCGCTGCTGAAGGGATTTCCGGGCCGCGTGGGCGTCCACGCGCGGCACCTCGACCGCGGCGAGACCTTCTCCTACCACGGCGACGACGTGCTGCCGACGGCCAGCGCCGCCAAGGTCTTCGTCCTGATGGCCTACGCGCAGCAATGCGTCGAGGGCAAGCTCGATCCCGATACGCGGCGCACGCTGAAGACCGAAGACCTGGTGCACGGCTCTGGGGTGCTGCGCTTCTGCCGGCCGGGGCTCGCACCGACGCTCTCGGATCTCGCCTATCTGATGATGACCGTCTCCGACAACCTCGCGACGAACCTGCTGCTGGACGTGGTCGGCGGACCTACGACCGTGAACCGCATGCTGCGCGAGCTGGGGCTCGGCGGTGCCGAGGTGCTCGGGCCGATCCAGTTCGAGAAGTACGAGATCCACTTCGCGCGCTCGACGCCGCGCGCGTTGGCCGAGGCCTACGCAGTGCTGGCAGAGCCCGCAGGGCACGGCTATCCGGCGGCCGCGGCGAGCCTGTGCCTCGACGTGCTGCGGCGCAACGAGTTCTTGCACGGTCTGCCGCGCTATCTGCCCTGGAGCCAGCACGCCATCGACTTCGGCGTCGAGCTGCCCCTCACGGTCTATGGAAAGACGGGCTCCATGTTGCGAATCCAGACGGATGCCGGGCTCTTCGTGACCCCGACGAGCCGCTGGGTCATCGCCATCCTGTGCGCCGAGTTCGACGATCCGCGCAGCGGGCCCGCGGGCGTGGCGTCGACGCTCCACGCCGAGGTGGGCCGTGCCGTTTACGAGGCCTGGAAGTGAGCCTTCGCCTCGGCGCGTTGCAGACGCCCGCACTGCTCGTGGAGGCCGAGGCGCTCGATCACAACCTTCGCACCCTGGCGCATGCGCTGCCGGGAGAGCGGCTGCGCCCTCACGTGAAGGCGCACAAGTGCACGGCGCTCGCCAGGCGCCAGGCCGCCCACGGCAACCGCCGCTTCACCTGTGCCACCGTCCGCGAGATGGAAGGCATGGCCGCAGCCGGTCTCGGCGAAGACCTCCTGCTCGCGAACGAGGTGCTCGACCTGCGGCGCCTCGCGCGCCTCGGCGGCCGCGTCACCGTGGCGGTCGATTCCGAGGAGACCATCGCGGCCGCGGCCCGCGACGGCGTTCGCGAGGTCGTGATCGACGTGAACGTGGGCCTTCCCCGCTGCGGCTGCCGTCCCGAGCGGGCGGGCGCGCTGGCCGAACGGGCCCGCGCCCGCGGCCTCTCGGTGCGCGGCGTCATGGGCTACGAGGGCCACGCCATGCCCGTCGAGGATCGGGAGAAGCGACGCGAGATCGTGTCGCAATCGATGGCGATCCTGCGCAAGGCCCACGCCGACGTGGGCGGCGAGCTGATCTCGGCGGGCGGCACCGGGAGCTGGGATCTCAACACCGAGGCGACTGAGATCCAGGCCGGATCCTACGCGCTGATGGACACCGCGTACGCGAAGCTCGGCCTGCCGTTCCGCCAGGCGCTCTCCGTGCTGGCGACCGTGGTCTCCGTCTCGGAGGGCTTCGCGGTGGCCGACTGTGGCCTCAAGGCCCTCGGCATGGATCACGGCAACCCGTCGATCGATGGCGCGCGCGTCTGGTTCTGCTCCGACGAGCACGTGACCTTTGCGTCCGAGACGCCCGTTCGCGTGGGCGACCGCGTGCGCGTGCTCCCGGCCCACGTGGATCCGACCGTGGCCTACCACGAGCGCCTCCACCTGGTGTCGGGCGACGAGGTCGTGGAGAGCTGGGCGGTGGACCTGCGGGGCTGGTGAGCGTGCCGGACTGGCCCCCGCACTGGGCCGCCGACGTTCTGCTCGCCGACGGGGGAACGGCCCACGTGCGGCCGATCGTCTCGGAGGATGCGCCGCTCCTCGTCGACTTTCACGCGCGTCTTTCGCCCGAGTCGGTCTATCTGCGCTTCTTCTCGCCGCATCCCCGTCTGTCCCCCGTCGAGATCGAGCGCTTCACCCGTGTCGATCACCGAGCGCGCGTCGCGTTGGTGGTGCTGCTCGGCGACGAGCTGATCGGGGTCGGACGCTACGATCGCCTCGGCGAGAGCGACGGCGCGGAGGTCGCCTTCGTCGTGGGCGACGCGCAGCAGGGCCGCGGCATCGCGACGCTGCTTCTCGAAAGGCTGGCCGCCGCCGCGCGCGAGCGGGGTCTGCACCGTTTCTCGGCGGACGTGCTGCCTCAAAATCGCGCCATGCTCCAGGTCTTCCACGACGCGGGCTTCGAGGTGACGAGCCGCTTCGAGGACGGCGTGGTTCGCCTGGACTTTCCCATCGATCGCACGCCAGAGGCGAGCGCGAGGGCGGCCGAGCGGGAGCGAACGGCGACCGTGCGCTCGCTCGCGCGGATGCTGGCTCCGCGCGGCATCGGCGTGATCGCGGAAGGGCCGGCGGGCGAGCGCGTTGCGGAGCTGCTGCTGCGAAGGCTCGCGGACGCCGGCCATGCGGGCCCGGTGCGCCGTCTCTCGGCGTTCGCACCCGCCGGCGACGCGCGCGGGCTCGATCTCGTCTTCGTCTCCGTGCCCCCGGAGCTGCTGCCTGCGCAGATCGAGCGCTGCGGCGCGTGGCGGGTGCATGCCGCCGTGGTGCTCGCGAATGGTGAGAAGGCGGACGAATCGCCCGCGGCGCGCGGCGACCGTGCCCTCGCCGCGCGCGCACGGCGTGACGGCTTGCGACTGCTCGGCCCCGCGAGCCTCGGCCTCGCCCGCACGGCCGGCGCCGTGCGCCTCGAGGCGCTCGCGCTGCCGGGGCGGATCGCTTCCGGGGCGCTTGCGCTCTTCGTCGAGTCTCCTGCCCGCGGGCGCGATGCGCTCGACGCCGCGACCTCCCGGGGCATCGGTCTGTCCACGTTCCTCTCCGGCGGGCGCAAGGCCGACGTGAGCGCCAGCGATGCGCTCACGTTCTGGGAGACGGACGCCGAAACGCGCGCGATCGGCCTCGTGCTCCGGGGCCTCGGCAATCCGCGGCGAACGCTCGCCATCGCACGCCGCGTGGCGCGCAAGAAGCCCGTGCTGCTGTGGCTCGCGGATCCTCCGTCCGCCGCCCCCGCAGCGCTCGAGAGCGCCCTCGCGCATGCCGGTCTGGTGCGCTGCACGGCACTCGACGATCTGCTGGGCGTGGCGCAGCGCTTGCTCGCTCCGGCGGGCAGCGAGCCCTTCGCCGAGCCGCGCCTCGCGGCCTGGGAAGCCGCGCGGCGGGCGCAGATCGGGAGCCGCGAGCGCCGCGAGCCCGGCGATCGCTTCGCGGCGCGCGCACGGGTCGATGCGCTTCTCGCTTCGAGCCCGGCGGGCGCGCTGCTCACGCCCCGCGACACCGAGCCTCTGCTGGCCTGCTATGGCGTGAGTGCGCCGATTCGGGAGGGTGCGGCGCTTCCCGGCCTGCACCTGCGCGTGCAGCAGGATCCCGCGTGGGGCTCGTTCCTGATGCTGGAGGATGCGGACGGAGCGTGCGACGCCCGCCTCGTGCCCCTCGGCGTGCGCGACGTGCGCGGGCTCGCGGCCCGTGCGCCGCGCGGCCTTCGCGCGATCTGGGAGGCCGCGATCGGCCGCGTCGCGTCGCTCGCGGCCGACGTCCCCGAGCTCGCGGCCCTCGCGCTGGCGCTTCCTTCGCACCCGGGCGAATCGCTGACGCTCGTGCCCGGGAGCGCGCGCGTTGGTGCCTGGACGCTCGGGATGGAGCGCTGATCAGTGCGTCCCGATCGGATCGACGAAGGTCCACTTGCCGGGCTTGAGCACGAGCGTCTCGAA
>CAYOIG010000754.1:0-2298 GCA_964403915.1 uncultured Myxococcaceae bacterium | reverse complement strand
CGCTCCAGTACGTCGCGCTTCGTCACCCGGCCGGCGACCCCCGTGCCCTGCACGCCGGCGAGGCTCGTCGCCGTGGCCTCGGCCAGCTTTCGCGCCACGGGAGTCGGACGCGCCTCGCTCCGGTCTGTAGGGCGGCCTTCCGGCGCCCGCGAAGCCACCGCACCCGGCGTCGTGATCGCGGCGCCCTGGGCCGCGCTCGCAATCAGCGCGAGCTCGGCTCCCACGGCCACCGTGACCCCCTCGGCGACGAGAATCTTCTCGACGACGCCGGCGGCCGGCGACGGGATCTCGGCGTCGACCTTGTCGGTCGTCACTTCGACCAGCGGCTGATCGCGCTCCACGCGATCGCCCTCCATCACCAGCCAGCGAGAGATCGTCCCCTCGACCCCACTTTCGCCCAGCGCGGGCAGCGCCACCGCGATGGCCATTCTCATTCCCCCTAGAAGTGGATCCCGCGGCCTTCCGCAGCCAGCGCGGCCTCGAGGATGGCCTCGGAGAGCGTAGGATGGGCATGACTCGTGCCCGCGATCTCGGCCGTCGTGGCCTCGAGTGTCATGGCCAATGCGATCTCGGCGATCAGCTCGGTGGCTCCGGCCCCGACCACGTGCGCGCCCACGATCTCGCGGTAGCGCGGCTCGGCCAGGATCTTCACGAAGCCGGCCGTGTGCGCGGTGGCGACGGCCTTGCCCGACGCCTGGAACGGGAAGCGGCCGACGAGCAGATCGTCGCCGAACTCGGCCCGGGCCTGCGCCTCGGTGCGACCGATCCAGGCCACCTGCGGCTGGGCGTAGATGCAGGCGGGAATCTTCCAGTGGTCGAGCGGCGGCCGCGCGAGACCCGAGAGCAGCTCGACGCAGTGGACGCCCTCCTCGCTCGCCTTGTGGGCGAGCAGCGGCGGGCCCGCGATGTCGCCAATCGCCGAGATGCTCGGCACGCTGCTGCGCAGCCTGCCGTCGACCGTCACGAAACCGCGTGCATCGAGGGCAACTCCCGCTGCTTCGAGGCCGATCTCGCGGGAGAGAGGGCGACGGCCGAGGGCGAGCAGCACCTGCTCGGCCTCGAGCTCCGCGGTCTGCTCCCCGCTGCGCACCTGCACGCGTACGCCGCCATTGACGGTCTTGATCTGCTCGAAGCGCGTGCCGAGACGAACGTCGACCTTCTTGCGCCGCAGCTCGCGCTGCAGCGCCTGCGCCACCTCTGCATCGGCGCCGGGGAGCACCTGCTCGGCCATCTCGATGACCGTCACGCTCGCGCCATACATCGCGTAGACGTACGCGAACTCGAGGCCCACCGCGCCGGCGCCGATCACGATCAGGCGCGGCGGGATCGTCCGCGACTCGAGCGCCTCGCGCGAGGTGAGGATGCGCGCGGGATCGAGGCTCACCCCCGCCGGAACGACTTCGCCGGAGCCCGTGGCGACGAGCAGGTGCTCGGCCTCGACCAGCGTCTCGCGCTCGCCGGAGACGGCGATCGTATGCGGCCCCGCGACGCGACCCTGCCCCTGAATCAGCGTGATCTGGTTCTTCTTGAGCAGCGACTCGACGCCCCGGCAGAGGCGGTCGGAGACCTTGCGGCTGTGGTCGATGGCCTTGCCGTAGTCGAAGCTCACGCCGGAGACGGAGATGCCGAACGTGGCGCCATGGGCTTTCAGCGACTCCGCGAGCTCGGCCCCGGTGAGCAGCGCCTTCGACGGAATGCAGCCCCAGTTGAGGCAAACCCCGCCCGGCCGATCCCGCTCGATCACGGCCACCTTGCGGCCGAGCTGCGCGGCACGGATCGCGGCCACGTAGCCGCCCGGGCCGGCGCCGAGTATCGCCAGATCGTACGAACCCTCTGCGCTCAACGCCCTCTTCCTCCCCGGCCCTGGCCCGACGGGCTCAGGCGACCGGCTTCTCCACGACCGGCAGCTTCAGCTCGCGAAGCTCCCGGTGGCGCCCCGTCGCCGGCACCTTCTCGGCCTGCACGCGCGCCTGCAGCTTGATCAGTCCGTCGAGCACGGCCTCCGGCCGGGGCGGACAGCCGGGGATGTAGATGTCCACGGGAATGATGGTGTCGATGCCCTGCAGCGTGGCGTAGTTGTTGTAGGGGCCCCCCGAGCAGGTGCAGGCGCCGAAGGCGATCACCCACTTGGGCTCGGCCATCTGGTCGTAGACCTTCTTGAGGATCGGCGCCTGCCGGTGCGTGATGGTGCCCACCACCATCAGCAGGTCGGACTGGCGCGGCGAGAATCGGGGCAGCGCGCAGCCGAAGCGATCGAGGTCGTAGCGCGGGCCGGCAACCGACATGAACTCCATCCCG
>CAYOIG010000753.1:0-8516 GCA_964403915.1 uncultured Myxococcaceae bacterium | reverse complement strand
GGCGAGGTGCTCGTGATCGCCGAGACGCGCGTCGAAGCGCTCGGCGCCGCCTGGCGCGATTCGAAGCCGTCCCTGGTGGTGATCGATTCGATCCAGACCCTGCGCACCGAGCGGGTCGAGTCGGCACCCGGCTCGGTGGCGCAGGTGCGCGAGAGCGCAGCGCTGCTGTCGGCCGCCGCGAGGTCGAGCGGCGCGACGCTCGTGCTCGTCGGGCACGTCACGAAGGAAGGCGCCATCGCGGGCCCGCGGGTGCTCGAGCATCTCGTCGACGTGGTGCTCACCTTCGAAGGTGAGCGCACCCATGCCGTGCGCGCACTGCGCGCGACGAAGAACCGCTTCGGATCGACGCAGGAGGTCGGCGTCTTCAGCATGACCGGGAGCGGCCTCGAGGGAGTCGAGAACCCGAGCGAGCTCTTCCTCGCCGAGCGGCGATCGGGCGTGCCGGGCTCGTGCATCGTCCCCTTCCTCGAAGGCACGCGGCCGATGCTGCTCGAGGTGCAGGCGCTCGTGGCTCCGGCGGGCTACGGCACGGCGCGCCGCACCTGCCTCGGCATCGACGACGGCCGCGTCGCCCTGCTGCTGGCGGTGCTCGACCGGCGCGCGGGCATCGACCTGCTCTCCTGCGACGTGTACGTGAACGTGACCGGAGGCGTGCGGGTGGCGGAGCCTGGTGCCGATCTCGGCGTGGCGCTCGCGATCGCATCGAGCCGCCTCGAGCTTCCGCTCCCGGCCGACGTCGCGGCCTGCGGCGAGATCGGGCTTGGTGGCGAGGTGCGCCGCGTCGGTCGCATCGATCTGCGCGTGCGCGAGGCCGCGCGCCTCGGATTCCGGCGCGTGCTCCTCCCCGAGCGCGTGGGCGCGACCCTCGAGGCGCCGTCTGGCAGCACGCTCGTACCCGTATCCGACGTCGCGCAGGCACTGCGCTGGCTGCGCGACGAGAGCCCCGGTCGGCAGTCCGTGAAAGAGCGGTAACTGTACGGAAGTTCACTGTTTTTCTCTCGTTTCGGCTTTGACAGAGAGGGCGTCGCTGCTAGCGTAGGCGTCATGCCCCCCAACGACCCCCCTCCTTCCGGCAATCTCTTCGAGCCCATCAGCGCCCCCCTCGAACAGGTCGAGCGTGCAATGCACGAAGCGCTGGCTTCGGAGAGCGAGCTCTTCGCCGCCCTGGGGCAGCACGTGCTGGGATCCGGCGGCAAACGCATGCGGCCCGCCCTGGTGCTGCTCGCGGCCGAGCTCTGCGGCTACACTGGAGCGCGTCGGATCCAGATCGCGGCGGCGGTCGAGCTGCTGCACACCGCGACGCTGCTCCACGACGACGTGGTCGATCTCTCCTCCATGCGGCGCGGACGGCCCTCGGCCAATGCCGTCTGGGGCAATCGCAGCGCCATCCTGGCCGGCGACTTCCTCTACGCACGCTCGTCGCAGATGATCGTGGAGGACGGCAATCTCGAGATCCTCTGGATCTTCAGCGACACCATCCGTCAGATGGCCGAGGGCGAGCTGCTGCAGCTCGCCCGCAGCTTCGACCCCTCGGTGACGGAGAGCCACTATTACCGGGTGATCGATCGCAAGAGCGCCTCCCTGCTGGCGGCAGCCTGCGAAGCGGGTGCAATCCTCGGCGGTGTGACACGCGCCGAGCGGCGGCGCCTGGCGGAGTTCGGGCGCGAGTTCGGCGTCGCCTTCCAGCTCCGCGACGACGCGCTCGATTACGAGGCCGGCGCGGCCGAGCTGGGCAAGCTTCCGCATGCGGACCTGCGCGAGGGCAAGGTCACGCTCCCCCTTCTGCTGACCCTCAAGCGCTGCACCCCGGCCGAGCGCGACGAGATTGCCTCCATCCTCAAACGCAGCGCGCGCCACAGCGAGGCAGCGCTTCGGGGGGAGGACGCCTCCGGCGAAGAGGCCGTGGATCTCGCGCCCGTGATCGAGCGCGTACGGCGCTACCGCGGCATCGAAGACACCGTGCGCCGGGCCCAGGAGCACGTCGAGAAGGCCGCGGCGGCAATCGATCCGTTTCCGGCCGGCCCGATCCGTCAGGCCCTGCTGACGGCGGCCCGCTTCGCGGTCACGCGCGACCGCTGAGGCGGTCGCAGTAGTTTGCGAACCTGTTTTCAAACTCGCCCCGCGGTCCCGCGGAGTGAATCATGAGCCTTGGAAATCGCGGAGTTGCCTTTCTGCTCGGGGCGGCGATGGCCCTCACGCCGGTGGCCGCCCGGGCGGCGGAGCCGGCTGCGGGCCCGCCGCGCACGATCAACCTCAACACGGCCTCGGCCGGAGAGCTCGAGCAGCTTCCGGGTGTGGGCGAGGCCCGTGCGAAGGAGATCGTGGCCACCCGTGAGAAGCGGGGCGGCTTCAAGAGCGTGGACGAGCTGGTGGAGGTGAAGGGCATCGGCAAGGCCGCGCTGGAGAAGCTCCGGCCGCTGGTCACGACCGGTTCCCGCGCCGGCAGCGCGTCGCGATAACCTGCCCGGACCGGTGCCGGGAGCAGACTGCTCCCGGCACCCTCGGTCTCGGTCGCCGGTACAGACCGGTGAGAAGGTGGGCGCATGCGAAGGCCCCGGGCGCACAGCGCTCTTGCGTTCCTGCTCCTGCTCCTGCTCGCCCGTGGAGCCGAGGCCGAGGAGCTGCACCGCGCCGCGCCGGCCCGGCGCGTGATCGCACTGAACCCATCCCTCACCGCCATCCTGGTGGCGATCGGCGGCGCGGACCGGCTCGTGGGCGTCGACGACTTCTCGGCACGTCAGGAGCCCGCCGCGGCAAACCTGCCGCGGGTCGGCGGTCTCTACGACCCCAGCCTCGAAGCGGTCGTGGCCCTGCACCCGGACCTCGTGGTGCTCGTGCCCTCGGCCCAGCAGCGCGACTTCCGGGACCAGCTCCGCGCAGCGGGCATCACGGTGCTCGAGATCGATCCGACGGGCTTTGCGGAGGTGCTCGGCTCCATCGAGACGCTCGGCGACCGTCTCGGCCTCTCGGCGGCGGCCGGTCAGCGGGTGGAGGAGATCCGTCGTGCCCGGCGCGAGGTCGAGAGCGCAGCGACCGGGCGCCCGCGACCGCGCACCGTGCTCGTGCTCCAGCGCGACCCTCTCTACGTCGCCGGCGGCGGCAGCTTCATCGACGAGATGCTCCGTGCGGCGGGAGCCGAGAACATCGCGGCCGGCCTTCCCGAGCCGTACCCGCGCGCGGGCCTCGAGTGGCTGGTGGCGAGCGCCCCCGAGGTGATCCTCGACGCGGCCGCCGACCCGGAGCCTGCCGCGGCCTACTGGTCGCGCTGGAGCTCGCTGCCTGCCGTCCGCACGGGTCGGGTGGTGGCCGTGGACGCCGGCCTCGTGACGCTCCCGGGCCCACAGCTCGATCGCGCCCTGCGCGCGCTTGCGCGGGCGATCCAGGGTGACGCGGCCGTGCCACCCGCTGCGCCCACCGAGAGCGCCCGATGACCGCGCTCACGAAGCGCCGTCTGGCCGAAGTTCTCGCTCTCTTCACGCTGCTGCTCGCGGCGTCGCTGCTCGTCGGGCTCGCCGTCGGCCCGAGCGGGCTATCTCCGGAGCGGGTCCTCGGCGCTCTTTGCGGGAGCGGGCCTGCTGCCGACGCCGACATCGTGCTTCGCGTGCGGCTGCCGCGGGTCGTCCTCGCCGCGCTCGTCGGGGCCTCGCTCTCGGTGGCGGGCGTCCTGTTCCAGGCGCTGCTGCGAAACCCGCTCGCAGATCCGTTCGTGCTGGGCGTCTCGGGGGGTGCGGCGCTCGGTGGCATCGCGGTGCTAGGCCTCGGCGCGAGCCTTGGTCTCGGCTACGCCTGGGTTCCGCCGGCCGCATTCCTCGGCGCGCTCACCACCACGCTCCTGCTCTTCGGCGTGGCGGGCGCGCGGGGCCGCCTCTCTTCCACGAGCCTGCTGCTGACCGGCGTCGTCTTCAATGCCTTCGCGTCGGCGGCCATCGTCTTCATCGCGTCGCTGGCCGGCCTCGCCGAGGGCACGAGCATCTTCCTCTGGCTGATCGGCAATCTCTCGGCGGCGCGGTTCGAGGTAGCGGGCGCGGTAGCGCTCTTTCTCGCGGTCGGTCTCGGCTGCGCCATTCCGCTCGCGCGCGGGCTCGATTTGCTCGCCCTCGGCGAGGAACCCGCCGAGCAGCTCGGTGTGGACGTGCCCCGGATGAAGCGCCTGCTCCTGCTGGCGACCGCGCTCATGGTCGGTGCAGCAGTGGCGGTCTCGGGCCTCATCGGCTTCGTCGGCCTCATCATTCCGCACCTGCTGCGTCTCGTGCTCGGCCCCGGGCACCGCGTGCTCGTTCCGGCTGCAGCGCTCGGCGGCGCGGCCTTCCTCGTGCTCTGCGACACGGCGGCGCGCAGCCTGCTTCCCGGGCGTGAGCTTCCGGTGGGTGCCGTGACGGCCCTCGCCGGGGGACCCCTCTTTCTCGTCCTGCTCCGCCGCGGGCAGGGGACGGGGAGCCCGCGGTGACGGCTGCGCTGGCGCTGCGCGGCGTGGCGGTCGCGCTCGGGGGAAGCCCCATCCTGCGCAACATCGATCTTCAGCTCGGCGAGGGCGAGGTGCTGGGCCTGCTCGGCCGCAACGGCGCCGGCAAGACGACACTACTTCGTGTCGCAACGCGGGTGCTTCGGCCGGACGCCGGCGAGATCCTGCTGCGCGGCCGCTCGCTCGAGGCCCACTCACGGCGCGAGCTCGCGCGCGCCATGGCCGTGGTGCCGCAGGAGACGGCCGTGCCGTTCGCCTTCCGTGCGCTCGAGGTCGTGCTCATGGGCCGCGCGCCGCACCTCGGCCTGCTCGGCTTCGAGACGGGCCGCGACGTCGCGCTCGCAGCACAGGCCATGGAGCGGGTGGGCATCGCGCACCTGGCGGAGCGGCCCGTGACGCTCCTCTCCGGCGGAGAGCGCCAGCTCGTCGTCCTGGCCCGGGCCCTGGCCCAGGACGCCCCCCTGCTGCTCCTCGACGAGCCGACCGCCTTTCTCGATCTGCGCCACCGCCTCGAGGTGCTCGCGATCGTGCGCGAGCTCGCGCGGGCGGGCCGCAGCGCGCTCGTGGTCTCGCACGACCTCGGGCTCGCCGCACGCTACTGCGATCGGCTGGCGCTCCTGGGCGACGGCGAGATCCTTGCCGACGGCCCACCGTGCGAGGTGCTCACACCCGACTCCCTGCGCCGCGCATTCGGGATCGAGGCCGAGGTCGTGCGCGGCCCGGAAGGCGTGCCCCTCGTCGTACCGCAGCTCGCCCGGCCTTGCTAACTTGGCGCCACCAAAGACATACCCGCGAGAGGAGCCGATGCCGGAGCCCACCATCGCAGCCGTTCGGGGGCGCGAGATCCTCGATTCACGTGGCAACCCGACACTGGAAGTGGAGATCACCACCTCGACCGGCGCGACCGGTCGCGCAGCCGTTCCCTCCGGCGCCTCCACGGGCTCGCGCGAGGCCCTCGAGCTGCGCGACGGCGATGCGAAGCGCTACGGCGGCAAGGGCGTCACGAAGGCCGTCGCACACGTGAACGGCGAGATCGCGCAGGCCGTCCTGGGTCGTGTGCTCGGCGGAATCGCGGAGCAGAACGCCCTCGACGAGGCGATGATCCGCCTCGACGGCACCGACACGAAATCGCGTCTCGGTGCCAATGCCATTCTCGGCGTTTCCCTGGCGGCCGCTCACGCCGCCGCCGCCGCCGCAGGCGAGCCTCTCTGGCGTTTTCTCGGCGGTGCCCAGGCGCACCTGCTTCCCGCTCCGATGATGAACGTTCTCAACGGCGGCGCCCACGCCGACAACAGCGTCGACCTTCAGGAGTTCATGCTCTTCCCGCTCGGCGCGCCGACCTTCGCCGATGCCCTGCGCTGGGGCGCCGAGATCTTCCAGCGCCTCAAGGCCGTCCTGCACGAGAAGGGCTACGCGACGGCCGTGGGAGACGAGGGCGGCTTCGCGCCGAATCTGAAGACGAATCATGAGGCTCTCGAGCTGATCCTCTCGGCCATCGAGAAGGCCGGCTACCGGCCAGGCGAAGACGTCTTCATCGCCCTCGACCCGGCGGCCAGCGAGTTCTTCAAGGGCGGGAAGTACGTGCTCGAGGGCGAGGGACGCAGCCTCTCTTCCGAAGAGATGATCGGCTTCTGGGACGACTGGGCCGGTCGCTATCCGATCGTCTCGATCGAGGACGGTCTCGCCGAGGGCGACTGGGACGGGTGGGCTGCGCTCACGCGGAGTCTCGGCGATCGCCTGCAGCTCGTGGGCGACGACCTCTTCGTCACCAACCCCGCGATCCTGCGCGAGGGCATCGAGAAGAGGGTCGGCAACGCCATCCTCATCAAGGTGAACCAGATCGGAACGCTCACCGAGACGCTCGAGGCCATGCGCATGGCGAAGGCGGCGGGCTACGCGGCCGTCGTCTCCCACCGCTCGGGCGAGACCGAGGACACGACCATTGCCGATCTCGCGGTTGCCACCGGAGCGGGCCAGATCAAGACCGGATCGCTCTGCCGCACCGACCGTGTGTGCAAGTACAACCGGCTGCTGCGGATCGAGGAGGCCCTCGGCGCACGCGCGCGCTACGCGGGACGCAGCACCCTGCCCTGCGCCCGGCGCTAGCGGCGAGCGGAGGGCGACCCGCTGCGCACCGTCGAGGACATCAGGCCGCGAGCCGGGCTTTCCGTGCCCGTCGTGACGGTGCTCGACGATGCGGGCCGGCTGATCGAGGCCGAGCAGCGTGCGGTCGTGCGCTTCGTGATCCAGGACGGCTACGGCGCCGACGTGATCTTCGCGGCCGGCACCACCGGAGAGTGGGACCGCGTCGGGAACGACGTCCGCCAGCGCGTGGTGCAGGTCTGCGCCGAGGAGGCCGCAAAGGTGAGCGCCGGGCTGGCGGCGTCGAGCGCGCGCGGCGTCGAGGTCTGGGCCGGCATCACGGCGCCGAGCCGCGCCGAGACGCTCGAGAACCTCGACTTCGCCCTCTCGACGCCGGGCGTGGACGCAGCCGTGCTGGCGCCGCTCTCGATTCCAGGCCTCGGCGACCCCGTGCGCTTCGTGGCACGAGACGTGGCCGATCTGCTCGACGCCCGCTCCCGTCGCATTCCGGTGTATCTCTACGACAACGCCGACATCGCCGTCGATCCGAAGATCCTGCACCTCCGGACGCGGCAGGTGAAGGCGCTCTCCCGCCTCGACTTCGTTCGCGGCGTCAAGGTCTCGGCGCCGAAGAAGGTGCTGGGCCACTACATCAAGGCCGCGGCCAACTTTCGAGAGCGGGGCGAGTTCGGCATCTACGCCGGCGACGCGATGTTGATCTTCGAGCTGTTCCGGCCGCCGTCGGGGCTTCGCGGCTTCGTTCGCGACCACTGGAATCGCTGGCGCATGCAGGGCGGGCACCCGACGGGTGTCGTCGCCGGGCCGGCGAATGCCCTGCCCCGCGAATGGGCTCGTGCCTGGCACGTGGCGCGGGCCGGGGACGCCGAGCGCATGGACGAGGTGCAGAAGGTGCTCGAGGCCTACCGCGTGGGCACGCGCCTCGCGGGCGGCCGGCGCTCGATCGCGTGCCTCAAGCGCGCGCTGGTGCGGCTCGGCGTCACGAGCAGCGATTGCGTGGCGCCCGGTACGCCGGCCCTGGCGCGGCCCGATGCCGAGCGCTTCGACGAGGCTTTCGAGGCCGTGCGTGCGCTCGCGCGCGAGCGCATCGCGCCGCCCTGGCGCACGCAGGCGCCCGGCGACGAGCCGCCGCCGAGAGCCCTCGCATGAAGCGCGCCCCGCGCCTCGACCTCGCGGGCATCGGCAGCATGGTCGTGGATCGCCTGCACCGGACGGCTCGCATCGTGGGAGCGGACGAGAAGGGCCCCCTGCTGGCCTTCCCCGGGAGCGGGCCCGTGCAGCGTTTCGTCGGCGGCGTGATGCTCAACCAGCTCGGCTGGGCCGCGACGCTCGGTTTGCGCACGGGCATCTTCGGCAAGCAGGCCGACGACGACGGTGGCCGCTTCCTGCGCGCCGCCATGGACCGTCTCGGCATCGAGCGGGATCTGGTGCTCGACGGCTCGGCGAGCTCGCTGGCGGAGATCTTCATCGACGAAGCGGGAGAGCGTGCGATCTACATGGCGTCCGCGGCCACAGGGGAGACCACGGCCGAGCACGTGCGGCGCCATCACGCGCCGTTCATCCGCCGCGCCGCGCGGCTCTCGACCGAGGTGTCGCAGCTTCCGCTGGACGCCACCCTCGCGGCGCTGACGCTCGCCCGCGAAGCCGGGATTCCGACGGTGCTCGATCTCGATGTGCCGCCCTCCCGGGCCGTCCCGCACCTCGGCAGTGAGGCGCTGCTGGAGGCCGTGCTGCGTGCGGCCGACCTGCTGAAGCCGTCGAAGGCGGCAGGCGCGGAGCTCGTTCCCGAGGCGCGAGGAGATGCGCTCGCCCTGGCGAGAGGCCTGCGGGCTCGCTTTGGCGCGGGAGCCGTCGTGGTGACGGACGGCGGGCAGGGCTGCGCGATCGTCGCCGAGGGCTTCGAGGGCCGGGTGCCTTCGCTCGCCGTGAAGACGGTGGATACGACGGGCGCCGG
>CAYOIG010000752.1:0-10006 GCA_964403915.1 uncultured Myxococcaceae bacterium | reverse complement strand
CCCGATGACGTTGGTGTCGGCCAGAAACGCGACGACGCCGCGGGCGGCGCCGAGTTCGAGGAACACCATCAGCAGGGTCAGGATCATCGTCATGATCGACCGGTAGACGACCAGCAGCATCACGGCGATCACCAGCAAGGTGATGGCGGTGACCTTGGCGACGCTCTTGTCGCCGGCGTGGTGCTGGTCGGACATTCGAGCGGCGCCACCACGGCGCTCGCGGCAGCGTCGCGGCGGCCCGGCCGTGTGCGCGCAGTGCTGGCCGTGGAGGCCGTGCTCTACGACGTGCCGCCGCCGGGGGCCGATGCCGACTCCTACCCGGGCAGCCGCTTCATGGCTGCCCAGGCGCGGCGGCGGCGCGCGTGTTTTTCGAGCCGGGACGAGGCACGCGAGCGTCTCTCGGCGCGCGCTCCCTTCGCCGGCTTCGCGCCGGAGTCGCTCGAGGCGTTTCTCGCGTGCGGCCTCGCCACGCTGCCCTCCGGCGAAGTCGCGCTGCGCTGCGTGCCCGAGGTCGAGGCCGCCTGCTACGACGGCGCGGCCGCGCTCGATCTCTGGCCGGACCTCGGCCGCATCGATTGCCCGGTTCGCCTCGTCGCGGGAGATCGCGGCTTCATGCCGCCGGCGCTGCTGCGGCGGATCGAGGAGTGGCTGCCCGGGACGCACACCGAGACCATTGCCGGCGGCACGCACTTCGTGGCCCTCGAGCAGCCGGCCCGGGTCGGCGAAGCCCTCGCGCGCCTGCTGCGCGAAGTGACACCCGAACGTGTCGACTGAGACGACACGGCCGCGCTCGATCCTCCACGCCGACATGGACGCGTTCTTCGCCTCCGTCGAGCAGCGCGACCGGCCGGAGCTGCGCGGCCAGCCCGTGATCGTCGGCGGCACGGGACGCCGCGGCGTCGTCTCGGCCGCGAGCTACGAGGCGCGCCGCTTCGGCGTACGCTCGGCCATGCCGACCGGCGAGGCGCGCCGCCTCTGTCCCGGCGGCGTCTTCCTGCCGGGAGACATGGCGCGCTACGCGCGGGAGTCGAGGCGCATCTTCGAGATCTTCCGTCGCTTCGCGCCGCAGGTCGAGGGGCTCTCGCTCGACGAGGCCTTCCTCGACGTTACGGGGAGCGAGCGGCTGCTCGGCTGCGCCCGCGACGTGGCGCTCGCGCTCCGAAGGGGCGTGCGCGAGGAGACGGGGCTCGCAGTCTCGGTCGGCATCGGGCCGGTGAAGCTCGTGGCGAAGATCGCGAGCGATCTCGCGAAGCCGGATGGCCTGCTGGAGGTGGCGCCGCAGGCGGTGGAGGCCTTTCTCGCGCCGCTGCCGGTGGGCAGGCTCTGGGGCGTGGGGCCCGTGGCCGAGGCGAGCCTCGTTGCGGCCGGCCTGCGCACGATCGGCGACCTCGCGCACGCCGATGCGGCGCGCGTCGAGCGGCTGCTCGGGCGCCACGGACGCGAGCTCGCGGCGCTCGCGCGCGGGCACGATCCGCGGCCCGTCGAGCCCGAGCGCGCGCCCGTCTCGATCTCGGAAGAGAGCACGTTCGCGGGCGACGTCTCGGATCAGACCCTTCTCGAGGCCACGGCGCTCGCCCATGCCGAAGCGGTGGCCAGGCGCCTGCGACGCGCGGGGCTGCGCGCGCGCACGGTCGTGCTCAAGCTCAAGCTCGCGCAGCGCCGCCGGCCCGGCGCACGCGGCTTCGATCTCGTCTCGCGCCGCGTGACGCTCGCGCTGGCCACCGACGACGGCGAGGTGCTCCACCGCGAGGCCTGCCGCCTGCTGGCGCGCGCGGCGCTCGCCGAGCCCGTGCGCCTGCTCGGCGTGGGCGTCACGGGCCTGGCGCCCCGGGAGGCGCTGCAGCCGGGCCTCTTCGATGCGCCGGTGGCCGACACGCGGCGCGACCGCCTCAATCGCGCCCTCGACGCCGTCACCGAGCGCTTTGGCGCCGGAAGCGTCGTGCGTGCAGGCGCAGCGCCCGCAGAGCGTGCCGGCCTCACGCTACAGATCAAGCGGGGCGAGTAGGGGTGGGCCTCGCGGGCCCGGCCCGATCGGGCGTCTACGCGCCGGCGAACGCGCTGCCGGCCGGCTTGTCCCAGCGATAGACCCGCATCGGCGGCACGTTCAGCAGCTCGGTCTGGATGCGCGCCGGGCCGAAGACCTGGCGGCCGAGCATCTCCACGCGGTCCCGCACCTGATAGGCCACGAAGCGGCCGCCTGGAGCGAGCACGTGGTTCACCTCGCGCACGATGGCGAGGCCGAGGCGCTGGGGCATGGTCGAGAAGGGGATGCCGGAGAGCACGACGTCGGGCGCCGGAAGGCCGTGCGCCTTCAGCGCGCCCGTGATGTCTTCCGCACTTCCGACGTGGACGATGAGGCGCGGATCTCGCACGGACGCGGCGATCAGGCGCGCAAAGCGGGGATTGATCTCGATGGCGAGCAGCGTCGCGTCGGGACGCATGCTGCGCAGCAGCGCGCGTGTGCTGCCGCCCGTGCCGGGGCCGAGCTCGACCACCAGGCGCGCGCGATCGACCCGCGCCTGTCGCACCACGCGGCGCATCAGGAAGCGCGAGCTCGGGATGATCGAGCCGACTTCTTTGGGCTTGCGCAGGAAGGCCTGGAAGAAGGCGATGCGGTGCTCGGGAGAGGGCTGCTGCCGCCGGGGGCTGGGGCTCATGCAAACTCCTCGCAGGTGGGCGGGAAAGAGGGTCGCTCGCGCCCCAGCGTTCTAGCGATCGAGGGCCGGCGGGTCAAGAACGTCTCAGCGGGAGCGGGCGGAGGTACAGCCCGTCAATCATACACGCCATCGACGTGCCAGGTGCGCAGGATTCGATCGTGGCGCAGCCGCGAGACGATGCCGTCGCTCGTCCGAACGTCGAAATGATCGTGGGCGAAGCGCTCGCTCGACCACCAGCTCCCCGTGCTGCGCCAGGGGCCGGCGCAGCCCAGGATGGAGCCGTTCGCCACGGCGCTGTGTAGCCACTGTGGCATTCCGCGCGCCGTCCGCACCTGCGCCATCACGGGCGGTCGCAGCGCGCGCAGCGCCTGAACGGGGCCGGGCGGCAGCGTCTGCGGAGCGGGAGCTGGCGCGCGTGTGAGGGCAAAAGGCTCGAGGGCAAAGGCGTCCGCACGATGGCTGTCGGGAAGCACGGGAGATCCCACACGGCCCGCGCCGCAGAGCGCTTCGAGCTCCGCGAGGGTGTGGCCGAGCAGCGCCGGCGCCGGGCCGGCGGGGCGGAAGAGATCGAGCTGATCGGCGCGTACGGCCGTGCCGGACGTCGCCACCCGCAGGCCCGAGACGGCCGCATGCGGCGGATGCGCTTCGAGGGCGAGACAGACGAGACGGAGCAGCGTCTTCGGATCGAGGGTCGGCGCTGCGAGCCCCACGCGCCGGGCCTCCTGTCCGCCGTCCGCAAGGCCGAGCCCGAGCGTGAGATCGGAGCAGGCAAGGCCGCGCGCCTCGAGCCGGGCCGTGAGGCGTCCGAGCAGGCCTCGCAGCGCAAAGGCGAGGGGCTCGAGCCGCTCGAGGGGGGCCTCGAACTCGAAGGCCTCCTCGAGGCCGGTCTCTTCCGTGACCTCGATCGGAACGCCGTCGCTCTCGCCGCGGGCGATCCGCGCGAGCCGGAGCGCCTCCGGGCCAAGGCGCGTGGCCAGCGCCTTCGTGGGGATCCGTGCCAGCTCGCCCAGACGGCGGATGCCGAAGCGCGTGAGCGCCCCGGCGAGCGCATCCGGCGGAGCCAGGAGATCGATGGCCAGCGGCGCGAGCCAGGCGGCCTCACGGCCGGGGGCCAGCACGCGCACCTCGCCCGGCTCGCCCGGCACGCGCGCCGCCAGCAGCGCCACGGCCCGTGAGCCCGCCACGGCCACGAGAGCCGGCAGGCCGAGTGCCGCAGCGCGGGCGGCCAGCGCCGTGGCGAAGCCCGCCTCGGAGCGAAAGAGAGAGCCCATGCCCGAGGCGTCGAGGAAGCAGGCCGCCTCGGCTGCGTGCACGCCCGTGCCGGGCGGCGCGGCCTCGGTGCGCGGAGAGAAGGCGAGGGCGGCGTCGCGCAGCGCCTCGCGCGCCGTGCCCTCGAGGGCAGGCGTGCAGGTGCGGAGCGAGAGCCTGGCGCAGAGCGTGAGCGCCCGCGCCACGCTCTGGCCGGCGCGCACACCCGAGCGGGCCGCCGCGGCGGAGACGGAGACGATCTCGGCCCGGGGGCCCGTGCCGGCGGCCACGGCGAGAGCGGCGCCTGCGAGCTCGGGTTCGGCCCGCAGCCTGGCCACGAGCGGCAGATCGGGCACGCGCAGGCAGGCCACCCGCACGGCGGTCAGCGCCCCCTGCGCCGTGCCGGCTGCACGGCGCGCCTCATCCCGCCGCGCGCAGGGCGTTCAGGCGCACGCACGCCATGCCGCCGCCTGCCGGCCTTCCGTGACCGCGGGTGAGGCTGGCCCGCGCCTCGAAGCCCTCGAAGAGACAGGGCTCTCCTTCGAAGCGCGCCTGCGGCGGCTCCAGCGCGAGCGCAAGGGTCGCGCTCGTTCCCGTGAGGCGGCCGGCGGCGAGCACCACCAGCGCCGTGGCGCTGGCCTGCGCTGCGCGCAGGAGCCGTGGCCAGACGGCAGGCGCCACGTGCGGCGGCGCACCCGGAAGGGCCAGATCGAGGAGCACGAGCGCGAGGCCGCGGGTCTCGAGCAGCCGCTCCGTGCTGCGGAGCGCCGCCGCAGCGTCCGGCGCCCGCACCCAGAGCAGGCGCGCAAGCGCTACGCCTGCCGCCACGGCGGAGGCCGGATCGAAGGCGTCCGCCGCATCGACCCAGGCCGCAAGGCCTCCTCCGCGCACGCTCGCGGCGAGCAGCGAGAGCGCCAGCGAGGTGCGGCCCGAAGACAGAGGGCCCGCGATCTCCGAGAGATGCCCCTGCGGAAAGCCTCCCGCCAGCAGGCGATCGAGGTCCGGGATGCCCGACGGCAGGCGCGCCGGCGGCTCCGGCAGCAGGCCGCCGCGGCGCACCTGGGGGCCGAGGCGCGCGAGCACCTCGGCAAGAGCCGGACGGGGAAGGGACACGCCCGGATTTTCGTCTTTTATTCGGTGGCGGTCAATCGTCCCCGAAGGGGCGGCGCTCCCGCGCTATCGGCCCTGCTCCAGCACGGCCTCGAAGGTCATGAGCTTCGGATGGCCCGCCAGGATGCCGGCCGGCGTGCGCGCCTGGGCGTGGCCTTTGCGGAAGGCCTCCGACTTCGTCCAGCCCTCGAAGGCCGCGCGGCTCTCCCAGGTGGAGTGCGAGACGTAGACACCCGGCTCGTCGCCGCGAAGCAGCGCGAAGCGCACGAAGCCCGGCACCTCGTGCAGGAACGTCTCCCGCTTGCGCCAGATCTCCTCGAACTCCGCCCCCCGCTCCGGATTCACCGTGAACTGGTTCATTGCGATGAAGCTCGCCATGCGGATTTTCCCCTTCCTTCGAGAGCAGCACGCCGCCCTCGGATAGGTTGACACGCAGCGGGCAGCGCGGCACGGCTGCGATAGCGTGTCCGCGAGGGAGCTTCCGTGCAGCAGCAAGGCGAAGCAGAGGCGCTGCGTGCGTTCTTCCGGTCGCAGTCGGCCGTCCAGGCCGCCTACCTCTACGGCAGCGTGGCACGCGGCGAGGCGGGGCCGGAGAGCGACGTGGACGTCGCGCTGCTCCTGGCGCACGGAGAACCTCCGGCGCTCCAGGGCGAGGCCTTGCGCATCGAAGGCGAGCTCGAGCGCCTTCTCGGGAAGATCGTGCAGGTGGTGGTCCTGAATCTCGCTCCCGTCGACCTGGTCCACCGCGTGCTGCGCGACTCTCTCCTCCTGGCCGAGCACGACCGGAGCGCACGGATCCGGTTCGAAGTCCGCTCGCGAAACGAATACTTCGACCTGCTGCCGTTCCTGCGGCGCTACCGCCGCCTCGACGAGCGCGCCGCGTGACCGATCGCGAGCTCGTCGCGAAGAAGCTCCGTCCGCGCATCTAGCGCCGGATCCGCACCCGCTGGCCCTCGATCGAGAGCCGCCCCTCCGCGAACAGGCGGATCGCCTCGGGAACGATGCGCCGCTCGGCGGCCTGCACGCGTGCGGCGAGCGTGTCGGGCGTGTCGCCGTCGAGCACGGGCACGGCGCGCTGCAGGATGATCGGGCCGTGGTCGTATTGGGCGTCGACGAAGTGGACGGTGGCTCCCGTCACCTTCACGCCCGAGGCGAGCACGGCCTCGTGGACGTGGTGGCCGTAGAAGCCCTTGCCGCAGAAGGCGGGAATCAGGGCGGGATGGGTGTTGATCGCGCGCCCCTCGTAGCGGCCGCGCAGCTCGAAGAGCGAGAGCAGGCCGAGGCAGGCGACGAGCCCCGGCTCGAAGCGCGCGAGTGCAGCGTGGAGCGCGTCGTTGAAGCCGCGGCCGTCGGCGAACTGCTTGCGCGGGATGGCCACGGCCGGAATGCCGCGCCGCGCGGCGCGGGCGAGGCCGCCGGCGCCCTGCTTCGAGGCGATCACGCCCACCACGCGCGCCGGCACGCGGCCTGCGTCGATCTGCTCGCACAGGTTCTCGAGGCTGGTGCCCTCGCCCGAGAGCAGCACGGCGATGCGCAGGGGAGGGCTCACGCCGGGAACAGGCTCCGGTGGATGCGGCGCGTCGCTGGTGAGCGGTTGAGCGTATAGAAATGGAGGCCCGGAGCGCCCCGCTCGAGCAGCTCGCGGCATTGCCGCGTCGCCCACTCGACGCCGAGCTCCATCACCTGCGCGTCGTCGTGACCCACGGCCGCGAGGCGCGCGTCGAGTGCGGGCGGGATGCGTGCGCCCGAGAGCGCGGTGATGTGGCGGATGTTGGCCTCGCTCACGATCGGCATGATGCCCGGAACGATCGGAACGCGGATGCCGCGCGCGCGCGCCTGCTCCACGAACCGGAAGTAGTCGTCGTTGTCGAAGAAGAGCTGCGTGATCAGGAACTCGACGCCCGCATCGACCTTCTTCACGAGGTTCTCGAGGTCGGCCTCGGGGCTGCTCGCGCGGGGATGCGTCTCCGGGTAGCAGGCGCCGCCGATGCACAGGCCCCAGCGCGAACGGATGAAGGCCGTGAGCTCGGAGGCGTACGTGAAGCCGCCCGGCACGGGCCGGTGCGCCGCCTCGCCGCGCGGCGGATCCCCGCCGAGGGCGAGCACGTTCTCGATGCCGGCCTCCGTGAGCCGGTCGAGGATCTCAGCGATCTCGCCGGCCGTGGCGCCCACGCAGGTGAGGTGGGCCATGGCCGTGATGCCGAGCTCGTCCTGGATGCGCGTCACCAGCTCGATGGTCTGGCGCCGGGTGGAGCCTCCGGCCCCCCAGGTGACGGAGACGAAGCCCGGATCGAGCTGCTTCAGCTCCGCGATGGTGCGGTAGAGGCTCGCGAAGCCGGCCTCCGTCTTCGGCGGAAAGAACTCGAAGGAGACGACGGGCCGGCCCTGTCCGTAGCATTCGGCGATGCGCATGGGCTCCGAGTCTATCATTGACGGGCGGGCCGGGCGCCGCGAGACTGCGCCCTCCGGAGGTGCGCATGGCGGTTCTGGTGAGCGGGTCCCTGGCGATCGATTACATCATGGTCTTCCAGGACCGCTTCAAGAATCACATCCTCCCGGATCGCCTGCACGTGCTGAACGTGGCCTTCCACGTTCCCACGCTGCGCCGCAGCTTCGGCGGCACGGCCGGCAACATTGCGTATCACCTGCGACTGCTCGGCGACGACCCGCTCCTGCTCGCGAGCGTCGGCAGCGACTTCGGCCCCTATGCCGACTGGCTCGACCGCCACGGGATCAGCCGGCGCTTCGTGCGCGTCTACGAGGAGATGCTGACGGCGCAGGCCTTCATCACCACCGACCTCGACGACAACCAGATCACGGCCTTTCACTCCGGCGCGATGGAGCGCGCGAGCGAGCTCTCGGTGAGCGACGTCACCGAGCCGGTCGCGCTCGGCATCGTGTCGCCGAACGCGAAGCAGGCCATGCTCGACGTGGCGCGTGACTTGAAGCAGCGCGGTGTCCCGACGCTGATCGATCCCGGCCAGCAGCTCTCGAGCTTCAGCAGCGAGGAGCTGCTGGCGCTGATGGACGGCGCCGCCGTCTACGTCGTGAACGACTACGAGTGGTCGCTCACGCAGAGCCGGACGGGGCAGCCCGAGGACGCGCTCGTGCGGCGAGCCGGCACGGTGATCGTGACGCTCGGAGAGAAGGGCTCGCGGATTCTGCGTGGGAGCGAGTGCATCGAGATCCCTCCCGTCCGCGCGGCGCAGGTGGTCGATCCGACCGGCTGCGGCGACGCCTACCGTGCAGGGCTCCTCCATGGCCTGCAGCACGGCCATCCCCTCGAGGCGGCGGGCCGAATGGGAAGTCTTCTCGGAGCGCTCAAGGTGGAGCAGCAGGGCACGCAAGGCCTGCAGCTCGATCGCGAGACGTTTCGCGCCCGCTACCAGCGGGAGTTCGGCGCGCGAATCTGATGGCCGGCGCGAGCAAGGCGCGCCCCCGGCGTCGGGACCTGGCCTGGTTCGCGTTCGCGGCGTTGCTGCCGCTGCCCTGGATCGTGGCGCACAATCTCGAAGGCCTCGGCGCGACGCCCGAGCTCATCTCGGTGCTCGCGGGCATCGCGATCGTCGGCGGGGCCTTCCTGCTCTCCTTCGCGACCGAACTCGCCGAGCGAGACATCCCGCAGTCGCTCGCCCTGCTGGTTCTCGCATTGGTGAGCGTCCTGCCCGAATATGCGGTCGACCTCCACTTCGCCTGGAAGGCCGGCACCGACGTCAGCTACGCCCCCTACGCCGTCGCGAACATGACGGGCTCGAACCGCCTGCTGATCGGGTTCGGCTGGGCGCTGGTGGCGCTCATCGGTTGCCGCAAGGCGCGCAAGAAGGAGATCGTGCTCGATCCGCGGCAGGGGCTCGAGCTGCGCTTCCTGCTGCTGGCGACCATCTACTCGTTTCTGATCCCGCTCGACGGCACGATCTCGCTCTTCGATGGCGGGTTTCTGCTGCTGATCTTCGCGCTCTACGTCTACCGCGCGATGCAGGGCAGCACCGATGAGGTCGAGCTGCGCGGGCCGCCGGCTCTCATCGACCTCGAGTTCGCAGACCTCGGCCGGCGTCTCTGGGCCCTCGCCATGTTCTGCTTCGCCGCCTACGCGATCTACGTCTCGGCCGAGCCCTTCGCCGAAGGGCTGGTTCACGTCGGGCGCAACCACGGCTACGACGAGTTCCTGCTGGTGCAGTGGCTGGCGCCGCTGGCTTCGGAGTCGCCCGAGTTCCTGATCGCGGTGCTCTTCGCCTGGAAGGGACGGGCGAGCGTCGGCATCGGGGCCCTGGTGTCGTCGAAGGTGAACCAGTGGACGCTGCTCGTGGGCGCGATCCCCGTGGCCTTCGCGCTCTCGTCGGGGGGGCTCCACGGCCTGCCCCTCGACGCGCGCCAGACCGAGGAGCTGATCCTCACCTCGGCGCAGTCGCTGCTCGCGACCATCCTGATCGCCGATCTGCGCTTCGGTCGCAACGAGGGGCTGCTCCTCGCCGCCCTCTTTCTCGCCCAGCTCTTCTTCCCGAACCCAGAGGTGCGCTGGGGCTTCACGGTCGTCTACCTGTTGATCTCGGTCGCGCTGCTGCTGCGCGGGGCGTCCGGTCGCCGGACGGCCTTCTTGGAGCTGCTGCGGCCATCGGGCTTCCTGCCGGGAGCTTCCGGCAGGGGATGAGCGAGGACGGCGAAGTCGAGTTCGCCGTCGTCGGTGCGGGGATCGTCGGCCTCACTGTCGCGGCTGCGCTAGCGCGTCGCGGCCGCTCGGTGCTGGTGATCGAGCGGCGCGAGGCGATCGCGCGGGAGACGACGAGCCGGAGCAGCGAGGTCGTGCACGCCGGCCTCTACTACCCGCCGGGCTCGCGGAAGGCAACGCTCTGCCGGCTCGGCCGCGAGGCCCTCTATGCGCGATGCGAGCGCCTCGCGCTCCCGCATCGGCGTCTCGGCAAACTCGTGATCGCGACCAGCGATGCGGAGGTCGCCGTGCTGGAACGGCTCGAGCGCACGGGCACGGAGAACGG
>CAYOIG010000751.1:0-2937 GCA_964403915.1 uncultured Myxococcaceae bacterium | reverse complement strand
CGGCCGCGCCGGACGCCGCCGAGCACGCTGAGCGTCAGGCTCGCGACCGGACCGCGCGTCACGTTGCCGCCGATCAGCGGGCAACCGAGGCCTGCCCCCTCGGAGATCATGCCGCCGACGCAGCCTTCGAGGATGGAGAGGGCGAGCGACGGCGGCGCACCGAGGGAGAGCAGGAAGCCCAGCGGCCGCGCACCCATGGCCGAGAGATCCGAGACCGCAGCCAGCAGCGCCCGACGGCCGGCGAGACGGGGCGACGTGGTGCGCCAGCGGAAGTGGACGCCTTCGACCGCTGCGTCGGTACTGACGACGAGCTCCTCGCTCCGGCGCAGCCGCAGGACGGCGGCGTCGTCACCGATGCCGATCCTGACCGCCGCCGAGCCGGCCGCGCTGCGAGCGGCCCGCCGCGCGATCCGGGCGATGAGGCCAAACTCGCCGACGTCGCGGAGTCTCACTCGCCGCAGCCTAGCAGCGCGGCGGCGCGTCTCAGAGTGCGAGGGGCGGCGCGCTGCGCACTGCCGGCACGTGGCGCGGCGGCATCTCTTCGAGGGCCGCCTCCAGCACCTCGTCCATGTGCGTCACGGGGATGAAGGTGACCTTGCGCCGCAGCTCGCGCGGAATGTCGCCGAGGTCCTGCATGTTGCGACGCGGGAGCACGACACGCAGGATGCCGGCCCGCAGCGCCGCCAGCGCCTTCTCCCGCACGCCGCCCACCGGCAGCACGCGACCGCGGAGCGTCACCTCACCCGTCATGGCGAGGTCACCGCGCACCGGGATGCGTGTCGCCAGCGAGACGATGGCCGTCGCAATGGTGATGCCGGCCGAGGGGCCGTCCTTGGGGATCGCGCCGGCGGGCACGTGCACGTGCACGTCGTGGCGCGAGAGGAGCTTCTCGTCGATGCCCATCTCCGCCACCCGCTGCCGTGCGTAGGTGAGGGCCGCTTCGCCCGACTCGCGCATCACGTCGCCGAGCTGTCCCGTGAGCACGAGGCCGCGCCCCTGGGTCATCGCCGCCTCGAGCCGCAGCATCTCGCCGCCGGCCTCCGTCCAGGCGAGCCCGTTCACCACACCGACCTCGCCCGCCGTGGGTCGGGCGTCTTCGAGAAAGGGCGCCGGCCCGAGATAGTGCGGGAGCCGCCCCGGCGAGAGCACGACGCGCGTCGTCTCGCCCTCCGCAGCGCGGCGCGCCACCTTGCGGGATACCGAGGCGATCTGACGTTCGAGGTTCCGGACGCCTGCCTCGCGCGTGTAGCCGGCGACGAGGTCGCGCAGCGCCGACCCCGACCAGCGGATGCGATCGCGGGGCAGCCCGCACTCCTCCATCTGCCGCGGCACGAGAAACGAGCGTGCGATCTCGACCTTTTCCTCCAGCGTGTAGCCCGAGAGCCGGATCACCTCCATGCGGTCGCGCAGGGGGCCTGGCACCGGATCGAGCAGGTTCGCCGTGGCGATGAAGAAGACCTTCGACAGATCGAAGGGCACGCTCAGATAGTGATCGCTGAAGCGGGCGTTCTGCTCGGGATCCAGCACCTCGAGCAGCGCGGAGGACGGATCGCCGCGAAAGTCCGATCCGAGCTTGTCGATCTCGTCCAGCATGAAGACGGGGTTGTTGGTGCCCGCTTGCTTCATGCCCTGCACGATGCGGCCCGGCAACGCGCCAACGTAGGTGCGGCGATGACCGCGCACCTCGGCCTCGTCGCGCATGCCGCCGAGGGAGACGCGCACGAACTCCCGTCCCATGGCGCGCGCGATCGAGCGGCCGAGCGACGTCTTGCCCACGCCCGGCGGCCCCGCCAGGCACAGGATCGGCCCGCGCGAGTCGGCGCGCAGCTTGCGCACGCCGAGGAACTCGAGGATGCGATCCTTGATCCCGGCCAGGTGTGCGTGGTCGGTGTCGAGAATCGCGCGCGCGCGCACCAGATCGAGAGCGTCTGGCGAGCTCTTGTTCCACGGCAGGTCCACGAGCCAGTCGAGATAGCCCCGCACGACCTGGGCCTCGGGGCCATCCGGGTGCATGCGCTCGAGGCGCCGGAGCTGTCGCAAGGCCTCTGCGTTGGCCTCGGCGGGCAGGGCCGCTTCTTCGATCTTGATCCGGTAGTCCTCGGTCTCGTCGGATCGCGGATCGCTCTCGCCGAGCTCGGACTGGATCGCGCGGAGCTGCTCGCGGAGAAAGCTCTCGCGCTGACTGCGAGACATCTCCTCCTTGGCCTGGGTCTGGATCTCGGCCTGCACCGCGGTCACGTCGAGCTCGCGCCGGATGCAGGAGTCGACGCGCCGCAGACGCGCCAGCGGATCGGCCGTCTCGAGGATCTCCTGGGCATCGGAGAGTCGTAGCCTCAGGTGCGAGGCGACGAGATCCGCGAGGCGTCCCGGCTCGCGAACGTTGGCCGTCACCGACAGCACCTCGGGCGGGAGATTCCTGAGCGGCAGCAGCTCCTCGACGCGGCCGCGCAGCGCGCGCACCATCGCCTCGCACTCGACGCTCCACTCCGGCTCGGGCGGCTCGGCGAAGGGGCGAATGCGCACCCAGGGCGCCGGCTCGTGCTCGACGAAGCTGCGCACCTCGGTGCGCGACAGACCCTGGACCAGCGCCTTCACGCGCCCGTCCGCGAGACGCAGCGTGCGCATCACCATGGCGACCGTTCCGACGCGGTGCAGGTCGTCGGGCCCCGGATCCTCGACGTCGGGGTCGCGCTGCGCGACGAGGCAGAGCAGGCGATCACCCGCGAGCGCGTCCTCGAGTGCGGCCAGCGATCGCTCGCGCCCGATGAACAGCGGCACGACGAGCGTGGGAAATGCGACGAACTCGCGCAGCGGAAGCAGCGGCAGCTCGTCGGGGAGCTCGAGGGGGGGGAGTGCAGCGCCCATCGTGAGCCGTTTCGTCCGCGGGCGACGAGAGCTTGAGAGAGCCGGGGGAAATGCCCGCGGCAACTCGCAGAG
>CAYOIG010000750.1:0-2487 GCA_964403915.1 uncultured Myxococcaceae bacterium | reverse complement strand
GCTCCCAGAGCGCGACGCCGTCGCGACGCCAGTAGCAGGAAAGCGCCCAGCGCGGAAGCGCTTCTCCGGGATACCACTTGCCCTGCCCGAAATGCAGCAGCCCGCCCGGGGCGAAGCGCCGGCGCAGCCGGTGCAGCAGGTCGACCGCCAGCTCGAACTTGCGCGGGGAGTGCGCGGTGTAGTTCCACTCCGGGCCGTCCATGTCGTCGATGGAGACGAAGGTGGGCTCCCCGCCCATGGTGAGGCGCACGTCGCCGGCGGCGAACTCCTCGTCCAGCCGGCGGCCCAGCCGGTCGATTTCCGTCCACTGCGCCTCGTCGAAGGGGCGCGTGACGCGCGGATCCTCGTGGATGCGCGTCACCTTCATTTCGACGGCGAGCTCGGAGCGGCAGGTGTCGGTGAAGCCGGTGACCGGAGCCGCGCTGGAGGGCAGCGCCGTGCAGGCCAGCGGGATGTGGCCTTCGCCGGCGAGGAGCCCCGAGGTCGGGTCCAGGCCGATCCAGCCGGCGCCAGGCACGTAGGCCTCGCACCAGGCGTGCAGGTCGGTGAAGTCCTTGTCCGTTCCCGCCGGACCGTCGAGCGGCTTCTGGTCGGCCACGAGCTGGATGAGGTAGCCGGAGGCGAAGCGCGCCGCCAGCCCGAAGCGGCGCAGGATCTGCACGAGGAGCCACGCGGAGTCGCGGCACGAGCCGGCCGCGCTCTCGAGCGTGTACTCGGGAGCCTGGATGCCGGCTTCGAGGCGGATCAGGTACTTGACGTCGTGCTGCAGGTCGCGGTTGACCGCGACCAGGAAGTCGATCGTCGAGATCTGCGCATTCAGGTGCCGGGCGCGCGCGCGCGCGATCCAGTCCCCCACCAGCGGAGTCAGGGGCTCCACCTCGAGATAGGGGGCCAGCTCGCGGGCGTTCTCAGGCGTGTAGGCGAACGGGAAGAAGTCGGCGGACTTGTCGACGAAGAAGTCGAACGGGTTCACCACCGTCATGTCCGCGACCAGGTCGACGACGATTTCGAGCGATTTCGCCGGCTCCGGGAAAACCAGGCGCGCGAGCCAGTTGCCGTAGGGGTCCTGCTGCCAGTTGAGGAAGTGCTTCGCCGGCTGCACGCGCAGCGAATAGCTCTCGATCGGCGTGCGGCAGTGCGCCGCGGGCCGGAGCCTCACCTCGTGCGGTGAAAGGCCGACCGCGCGGTCGAAGGTGTAGCAGGTGCGGTGGTGGAGCGCGACCCGGATCGTCACTCGAGCCAGTCCGGGTCGGGGAGCTCGCCGAAGACGCGCCGCAAGCCGCCGCCCCAGCGCGAGCGCAGCATCGTGAAGTAGGGGTCGCCCTCGCGGATCTTCTGCTGCAGGCCCACGCGCAGGTTGTCCTTGGGCAGCCACAGCAGGTCGATGGGGAGCCCCACCGAGATGTTGGACTTCATCGTCGAGTCGAAGGAGATGAGCACGCACTTGGCGGCCTCCTTCTGCGGCGTTCCGGTGTTGATGACGCGGTCGAGGATGGGCTTGCCGTACTTCGACTCGCCCAGCTGGAAGTAGGGCGTCTCGTCGGTGGCCTCGATGAAGTTGCCCTGGGCGTAGACATGGAAGAGGCGCATCGCCTCGCCCCTGATCTGGCCGCCGACGATCAGGTTGGCGTTCACGTCGATGTTGCCTTGCATCAGGTAGGGCCCGTCCTTCCTCTGCATCTCGCGCAGCGCGTCGCCCACGAGGGCGGCGGCGTCGTACATCGAGTCCACCGTCCAGATCGTGCTCGTGCCCTCCGCTGCGTGCTGGTGGCGGTCGAGGAGGTTCACCACCCCCTGGGTCATGGCGAGGTTGCCGGAGGACAGGACCACGATCACGCGGTCGTCCTTCCTCTCGAACACGCGCATCTTCGTGAAGGTCGACACGTGGTCGACGCCGGCATTGGTGCGCGAGTCGGACGCGAAGATCATCCCGGCATCGAGGCGCAGGGCGACGCAGTAGGTCATGGAAGGGGTGCGGCTACGGTCGGAAGGGAAGGAAAATCATAACCCATGGCCCCTGGCCCCGCCGGTCGCTTCATCAGTCGACGAGCGTGGGCGCGAAGAAACTCTTCTGGATCTGCGCGGAGAGCTCCTGCATGGCGTCGAGGTAGTCGGTGAGGTACTCGTGCAGGCCGGTGGCGAAGATGTCGGAGATGCGCCCGTAGCGCAGCTGCGCGAGTATCTGCCCGGCCTGGCGCAGCGTCTCGGCGGAGCGGTCGTTCCTCACGATGTCGAGCGTGTCCTGCACCTGGCGCATGCAGAAGTGCAGGCTCCGCGGCAGGTCCTCGCGCAGGATGAGGAGCTCGGCCAGCCGCACGGGCGTGATCACGTCCCGGTAGACCTTGCGGTAGGCCTCGAAGGCCGACACCGAGCGCAGCACCGCGGACCACTGGTAGTAGTCCACCGCGCCGCCGACATCCTTCACGCTCGGCAGCAGGATGTGGTACTTCACGTCCAGGATCCGCGCCGTCGAGTCGGCGCGCTCCA
>CAYOIG010000749.1:0-2443 GCA_964403915.1 uncultured Myxococcaceae bacterium | reverse complement strand
CGGGCGCGCAGCGCCTCCTCGATGCCGTCCACGATGGCACGCACGTGGCGGTCGGAGCCGCCGGTGGCGATCACGAAGCTGTCGGCGAAAGAGACGAGCTCGCGCACGTCGAGGGCGAGCACATCCTCGGCCTTCCGGTCGAGGGCGGCCTCCACGATGATCCGCGCCTTCTCGAGGCGATCCAGCCCCCCACCCGCCTGCTTCGTCAACGCTCCACCCCGTCTCCTCGTGCGCTCTGCCAGGGATCAGGTAGCGCACGGAGCGCCCCCTGCGAAGGCGCGCCGGAGTCGGGAGACGCACCGGCAGTGGGAGGGCTGGCAGGACGCCCCCGAGGCGACCCCGGAGCCCCGCTTCGCGTCCGCATTCCGATCGGCCCACCGTCGCGCGGGCCCTTCGTTTGAACCCTCTCCAGACGATTCGCCGAACCGAGCGCCTCGGGCCGGATTTCGAGGCTCCGGCGGGAAGCAGTCCGGGCCGCCGTGAGGCCGGCCTCAGAACTCGAAGTGGGCGCCGAGCTTGCCCGCTGCGATCAGCTCTTTGCGCTGATCGACATCGTGTGAGACGACGAGCTGAACCCGCTCGCGCGCGGCCAGATCGTGAAGCGTGCGGAATTGCGCGAGAACGGCGTCGCGGTCCTCGCCGAGGAAGAAGTCGGTAACGAGTCGCGGTCGGTACCAGAGCTCGCGGATCTGGTCCATGTGCCAGGCGACGTCGCCGAGAAAGAGCAGCTCGCTTCCGTCGGCGAGCTGCGCGAAGACCATCTGGCTTCCGGGCGTGTGGCCGGGCGCCTTTACGAGAACGACGCCGGGCGCCACGGCGACGTAGCGCGCGTAGTCGAGGGGCGTGAGCGCGGCGCGAAGAGAATCCGGGAAGCCGATCGCATCGAGCTCTCTGGTGTTTGCGAGCTGCTCGCGGGTCAGCAGGAGTCTTCCGACGAGCTTCTCCGGCTCTGCGAAGCGCGCGATCCCGATCAGATGGTCGAGGTGCTCGTGCGTGATCACGATCGTGCGCGCGCCGGCGAGCGCGCGCTGGATCGCGGCATGGCCCTCGGCCGCGAGCACGGCCCCCGGACTCATCTCGCGCAGCCCGGCCTCGTCGAAGCCCGAGTCGATCACGAGATAGCCGTCGGAGAAGACGAGCTGGTATGCGCCGTGCGACATCGGATGCGGCGTGCGCAGCGACTCGCCGGCGAAGACCGCGCCGCGCGGGAGCGGGGCCTCGGCGATCTGCTCGTGATTCGCGCGCAGGGGGCGCCCGCCCGGAAGCGACGCGGCGAGCCGGCGGATCTCCGCCAAATCGAGCGCGTAGCTGCTCTGCTCGGGAACCGCCGTCCGGCCGAGCAGGTAGCGGTAGCCCACGAAGCCGAGCGCGAGTAGCACGACGAGCACCCAAAGTGCGATTCCAGCGACGCGCGGCATCCGATCCTCCGATAGCTCGCGCGGATTGCCCGAGTGCGGCCGCTCCGCGCACTTCCGGAGGATCGGCCCGATCGTCGCGAAGGACAACCGGAAAATGCCAGGGCAGCTCGATCGTGCGCGGAAGACCGGCGAAGCAGCACACGACCAGCCGCCGGGCGCTTCCTACGCGTCGCATTGCCAGCGGCGGGGATCGCGAGAACACTCCAGCCGAAAGGAGGGCGACCATCTTCAAGCGAAGCCGACAGGTCTACCTCGATGTGAATGCAACGACGCCGATCGCTTCCGACGTGCGGCGGCGCATGGTCGAAGCGATCGACGCGCACCCGGGCAACCCCTCTTCGGTCTACCGCCTCGGCCGTGAGGCGGCGGCGCTGATCGCCCGGGCACGCGCGGAGGTTGCCTCCGCCATCCATGCAAGCCCGTCGGAAGTAGTCTTCACCTCGGGCGCCAGCGAGGCCAACAACCACGTGCTGCGGATGGTCACGGCGCGGGCAGCGACCACGCGACGGCGCCTGGTGACGACGGCGGCGGAGCACTCCTCCGTCCGCAGCGTCGCGGAGGAGCTCGAGGCCGAAGGCATCTCCGTGACGTGGCTGCCCCTCGATCGCTACGGGCGGGTGCGGCTGGAGGATCTCGCCGCCTCCCTCGACGACACCGTCTGCCTGGTGAGCTGCATGCTGGCGAACAATGAGCTCGGCACCGTGAACCCGGTGCGCGAGCTGGCTGCGGTTGCGCGGGAGCGCGGAATTCCCTTCCACTCCGATTGTGTGCAGGCGCTGGGAAAGATTCCGGTCGACGTGCACGACCTGGGCGTCGACTATGCGACCTTCTCCGCCCACAAGCTGTTCGGCCCGAAGGGCGTCGGCGTGCTGTACGTGCGGGACGGCACAACGCTGCCGCCATTCATCAGCGGCGGGCATCAGGAGCAGGAGCGACGCGCCGGGACCGAGAGCACGCACAACATCGCCGGCTGCGGCGCGGCATTCGCGCGCGTTCCGCAACTGCTCGCCAGGGTGCCGATCGTG
>CAYOIG010000748.1:0-3923 GCA_964403915.1 uncultured Myxococcaceae bacterium | reverse complement strand
GGCGCCGCAGGAGACCGCGTGATAGGGGCAGCCGGGCGCAAGCCGCGCGCGTGACCTCTGCGCAGGCTCGCGCAGGAGCGACGATCGAGGGCGGGGGCGAGGCGGTAAGGAAGGCAACCGCAACAAGGAGGGCGTGGCGATGAAGGCGAAGCCCAAGGGCCCGAAGTACCGGAACCTCTTCTCGCGCGCGGGCGTGATCTACTACGAGCGCGCGGCGCGCGGGCGCCGCGTGAAGATCAGCACGAAGACGTCGAGCTGGGAGGACGCCGCCGCCTTCCGCGATCTGTACGAGCAGGCGAAGGGCATCGGCCGCGTGCCCTTCCTGCAGGGCGAGGTGCCGACCTTCGCCGACCTTGCAGCCCGCTACCTCAAGGAGGGCGCGGCACATCTCGCCGGCAGCACACGCGAGGATCGAGGGAAGATGCTCGGCGAGGCGGGCCGGCTCACGCGCTACTTCGGCCCGCGCAAGGTGGACGAGATCACGCGGCCGCTTCTGATGGAGTGGTGGCATCTCGAAGTGGAAGCGCGCGGCCGCCACGAGCGAACGGGCCTTACCTACCTCTCGGCGCTCTCGTCGGTGCTGGGCTTCGGTGTAGACCTGGAGCTTCTCGCCGAGAACCCGATCGACGCGCTACGCGCGATCCTTCGCCGCCATCGCCGGTCGAAGCGGGGTAGGGCCGCGGCCAACGTCGGGCACGTCCACCCGATCGAAGCCGGGGCTGATCTCGCGCGGTTCATCGAAGCATCGGAGGCGCTCGGCGGTCGGCGCTTCGCCTCGACCAGCGCGCCCGTGCTTCAGCATCGACACGGGCACGTGGCCGACCTGCTCATGCTCGACGCGGGCCTGCGCACGGGTGAGGTGGCGGGCCTGCGCTGGCGCGACGTCGAGTGGGGCGACGGGCCGGCCGACACACGCCGCGCCCTGCTGCTGCGAGAGGCGAAGGCGAGGGGCAAGCATGCGGAGGCGCCGAAGAGCGGCCGGGCTCGCCGCGTGGCGCTCTCCCTGCGCCTGCGCCGTGCCCTGCGTGATCTCTGGGTCGCGAGCGGGCAGCCGGCGTCCGAGGAGCACGTTCTGCCGCGCTTCCAGCCGCACAACTACCAGCTCCGCCACTTCGACGCCGTGTGCGCTCGCGCGGGGCTCACGGGCTACACCCCGAAGGACCTCCGGGACACGTTCGCGAGCCAGCTCCTCACGGCGGGCGTCCAGCTCGGCTACGTGAGCCAGCAACTCGGCCATTCCGACGTGTCGGTCACGGCCCGGCACTATGCCCGCTGGGCGGGCGGCGATGCCTACCGGCGCTCGCTCGAGCCCAGCGAAGGGGAGGTTCCGGCGGATCTGGTGTCGCGTGGTGCAGCCGACTCCCACCAAACTCCCACCACGGCCGCCTTCGAGGCCGTCGAGTGATTGCGGACGCTCTCGAATAGCCGAGTGCTTTCGCTAACGTCCGCCTCCGCGCCCCCGTAGCTCAGGGGATAGAGCAGCGGTTTCCTAAACCGCGTGTCGCAAGTTCGAGTCTTGCCGGGGGCGCCAGCCTCTCTGCCCGGCGCGACGGTGCACCGCGGCGGGTATTCTCTCGGGATGCGGCTGCTCGGGAGCGATGGCACCAGCTTCGAGCTCTCACTCCTGGGCTGGCAGCATCCGCGCGGCGCGGCGAACGAGATCGACGCGAACCGGCTGAAGGTGCGGCTCGCACTCGCGAGCGACGAGGGCGCCTGGGTCGAGATCACGCCATGCCTCCTGGCCTGGGAGGTCGAACGGCTGGCCGAGTGGCTGGAAGGGCTGGCGGCCCACCGCGCTACCGACGGAGAGCAGCGCTTCCTCGAGCCCGATCTGCGATTTCGGATTGCACCCGCTGCGGGCATCGCGCGCGTGCTGCGGATCGGCATCGACCTGCGCGCCCGCCGACCTCCCGGCGCAGCGGCGCCGATCGGCGAGATCGCCTTTCCGCTCTGCGACGACGAGCTCGCAGCCGCCGCGCGGGGACTGCGCGCCGAGGCGCGCCGATTTCCGCCCCGCGAGGGGGGATGAGTGCGGACGCGCATCGCGCGGGCTAGAAGTCGTTCATGCAGGATCTCTCGCTCAGCCGGCGCGTGTTCCTCTCGCGCGCAATCCAGGCGGCCGGCGCCCTCGCCGTGCTGCCTGCCGCAGCTTGCGCGCCGTCCGGGCCCGCCGCTGCCGGGGCAGAGGGGCTCGTCGCGCTGCAGGGCGCGGAGCTCCCGATCCTCGTGGCCGTGAGCGAGAGCTTCGTGCCGACCGGTGGCGCGTTCGAGACGGGCGCGCGCGAGGTTGGTCTCGCGCGGCGCATCGACGCCCTGGCCGCAGCGCAGGGGCCGGACGTGGTGCGCGGTCTGCGGGGCGCCCTCTGGATCGTCGAGCTCGCGGGAGGGCCTCTGGCGGGGCACTACGGGCGCTTCTCCCGGCTCTCGTCGGAGGCGCGCATCTCCTCCGTTCGGGCGCTCGCCACGAGCCGGCTCGCTCTCCCGCGCGACGTCTTTGCGGGTCTCAAGCAGCTCTGCGTCTTCACCTTCTACTGTCAGGACGCGAGCTGGCCGGCCACGGGCTACGACGGCCCCTGGGTCGGCCGCGACGCGAGACGCGCATGATCGTCGAGGGGGCCGAGATCACGGCGCCGCTCGTGCGGCGAACGCATACCGTCGTCGTCGGATCCGGCGCCGGTGGCGCCGTGGTGGCCGCGCTGCTCGCGGAGGCCGGCGTCGAGACCGTGGTGCTGGAGGAGGGCGGCCGCTTCCGCGCGCAGGATTTCACCCAGCGCGAGGACGAGATGTTCCCGGCCCTCTACCGCGAGCACGGCATGCAGGCGACGGCCGATGGCCTCGTCACGGTGTTGCAGGGCTCGTGCTTCGGCGGCTCGACCGTGATCAACATGGCGGACTGCGAGCCGACGCCGCCTGCGGTGTATGCGCACTGGCGACGGATCCTCGGTCTCACGCAGATCGATGCGCAGACACTCGCGCCGTCGGAGGAGCGCGTGCTCACCGCTCTCGGCGTCCGCGAGATCGCTCCGGAGCAGGTGAACGCGAACAACCAGGCAGTGCTGCGCGGGGCGGAGCGGCTCGGACTCGCCCGCGGCGTCTTCCGCAACAACCGCACGGCCTGCAGGGGCAGTGGCTATTGCCTGATCGGCTGCGCCTATGACGCGAAGAAGGGTGCACACCTCACGTACCTCCCGCGTGCCGACGCGGCCGGTGCCAGCCTCTACACCGACCTTCGCGCCGAACGGATCGAGTGCGACGGCGATCGCGCCCTTGCCGTCACGGGCTCGGTCGTCGAACGCGGTCCGCGCGTTGCGCGGTTGCCGTTCCGGATCGAGGCCGAGCGCATCGTGCTCGCAGCGGGCGCCGTCCACAGCCCCGCGCTGCTCGCCGCCGCCGGGGTCGGTCGGGCGCTCTCGCAGCTCGGCCGCAACGTCAGCCTCCAGCCGCAGCTTCCCGTGACGGCTCTCTTTTCGGGAGAGAGCCCGATCCGGGCCTGGCGCGGCATCCCGCAGGCGGCGTTCTGCTCGGCCGGCGACGACGCTACGCCCGAGAACGGTCTCGGCGGCTTCCGGCTCGAGGCCGTTTCGGGGGGGCTCGCGCAAGTCGGCAGCGGGCTGCCGGGCTTTGGATTCGCCCACAAGGAAGCCATGGCCCGCCTCGCGCACACGGCGTCGGCGTTGCTGCTGGTTCCCGATCAGCCGTCGGGCAGCATGACGTGGCGCGAGCGGGGTCCAGCGGGCGTTGCCGCGCGAATCGACTATCGGATGCAGCACGAGTGGAAAGCGCGCCTGCGGCGCGGCATGCGGCAGGCGGCCGAGATCTATCTGGCGGCGGGTGCGGAGAGCGTGGGCTTCGGGAGCGAGATCTTTCCGCCGCTGCGCAGCGGTGAGGAGCTCGATCGCATCGATCGATTCCCGATCCGCACC
>CAYOIG010000747.1:0-5764 GCA_964403915.1 uncultured Myxococcaceae bacterium | reverse complement strand
CCTGATGGATCTCGCGCTCGCAGATCCCGCGACGCCCCACGTGGGGGTCGAGTACTCGACCAAGCGCGTGCTCAAGATGGCGCGGCGTCTCGCACGCGCGGGGATTCGCAACGTGCGCCTGCTCGACTGCACGGGCGAGGTCGTGGTCGGAGATCTGCTGCTTCCCGGCTCGGTGCAGACCTTCTGGATCAACTTCCCGGATCCGTGGCCGAAGAAGCGACACCACCGCCGTCGCCTGCTCCAGCCCGCGCTGGTGCACGCGCTCGCGATGAGGCTCGCACCGGGCGGCACACTGCACGTGGCGACCGACCACGAGGGCTATGCGGAGGCCATCGAAGCGGCCCTCGCGGGCGAGCCCCTGCTCGAGAACCTCTTCGCTCCGGCGCCCTTCCTGCGCGACGTCCCCGGCCAGCGGGCGACGGCGTACGAGATCGAATGGCGCGCCGAGGGGCGTCCCATGCACTTCTGGCGTCACCGCCGGCGCACCGGATGACGGCGCGCATGACAGGCGTCCTGCCCAATCTGAAGGATCTCGATCCGCCGGGCCTGCGCGAGCGCCTCGCATCGGGTGGCGTGGCGCCGTACCGCGCCGAGCAGATCCTGGCCTGGCTCTATGCGCGGGGAGTCGAGGATCCGCTCGCGATGACCGATCTGGCGCGTGACCTGCGGGAGCGTCTGGCGGGCGAGTGGCAGACCCGCGCCCTCGAGACAGAAACCCTCCGGCGCTCGGCCGACGGCACGCGCAAGGCCGCGTTGCGCGCCACCGATGGGGCCGTTCTCGAAGCGGTGCTGATCCCCGACGACGATCGCACGACGCTCTGCCTCTCCACGCAGGTCGGCTGTCCGCTCGCCTGCTCCTTCTGCGCGACCGGCGCGATGGGCTTCTCGCGCAACCTGACGACGGCGGAGATCGTCGACCAGGTGTGCCGCATGCGGGAGGCGCTCGATCCCGGCGAGCGCATCACCAACGTGGTGTTCATGGGAATGGGGGAGCCGCTCCTCAATCTGCCGGCGCTGCTGCGGGCGATCCGCATCCTCATGCACCCGCGCGCCTTCGATTTCGCGGGCCGTCGCATTACGGTGTCGACCGCCGGCATCGTGCCGCAGCTACGCCCGCTGCTGGAGGCGGTGCCCGTCAACCTCGCGGTCTCCCTGCACGCCACCACCGACGCGCTGCGCGACCAGCTCGTGCCGATGAACCGGCGCTTCCCGCTGGCCGTCCTCCTCGGCGCGCTGCGCAGTCTCGAGGCGATCTCGCCGCGACGGCCGGTCTTCTTCGAGTACACGCTGCTGGGCGGCGTCAACGACACGCCGGCGGATGCCGAGCGGCTGCTGGTGCTGCTGCACGGGCTGCCGTCGAAGGTGAACGTGATTCCCGTGAACCCCCATCCCGGCTCGCCCTACCGGACGCCCGACCCCGAGACGACCGACCGCTTTCTCGGCGTTCTCTCCCGGGGGGGGATGACCGTCACGCTCCGGCGCAGCCGCGGCGCCGACATCGACGCCGCCTGCGGCCAGCTCGCCGCGCGCCGGCGGGACGGATCAGGGACGGAGCGACCGGGCCGATAAGCCTCTCGGAGGGCGGCTCTTGCTGTACGCGGTCGGCGACATCCACGGCGAGCGGGAGAAGCTCGAAGCGCTGCTCGCATCGCTTCCGCTGCGCCCGGGCGACCGCTTCGTCTTCACCGGCGACTACGTCGACCGCGGGCCCGACTCCCACGGGGTGGTCGAGCGGCTGATCGAGCTTTCGGAGCAGCATCCCTGCGTCTTCCTGATGGGAAACCACGAGTCGATGTTGCTCGACTTCCTCGGATGGAAGGGCCGGGCCTACTTCGCGGGGGACGCCTTTCTCGCCAACGGGGGCGCCCGCACGCTCGCGAGCTACGGCTACTTCGACTGTGACGGTCCCTGCCCGCTGCACTTCCGGCTGCCGCCGACCCACGAGAAGTTCTTCCGCGCGCTCCGCCTCTGGCACCTCGAGGGCGACTACCTCTTCGTCCACGCCGGCCTGGCCCCGGCCCAGCTCGCCGAAGGGGACGTCGACTTCGCGCTCCGCCGGGCGCGACCCGATGATCTGCTATGGCGGCGCGACACCTGGGATCAGCCGCATCGCCTGTCACGCACGATCGTGTATGGCCACACGCCCGCACCCGACCACGCGGTGCGCTGGAATCCGCCGTTCAGCATCGGCATCGACACGGGCGCCACCTTTGGCGGCCCGCTCACGGCGATCCGGCTTCCCGACGAGACGCTGTTCCAGACGTAGCCGCGCAGCGTGCTGCCCGGCTACGAGTCGCGCTTCTCGACCTTCGGGATCGTGACGCGGTTGCCGGGCTTCAGCGCCCCGAGGTTGACGCCGGGGTTGTAGTGGTTGAGCAGCCACGTGGGCACGGAGGGCTTGCCCTTCGTGAGGCTGCGCAGTGTGTCGCCCTTGCGTACCACCCGCTGCTCGGTGCCCGAGATCTCGAAGGCATCGAAGAACTCGCTGCGCAGCGCCTGGTGGTAGGCGACGCGCCGAGCCTCGAACTTCTTCGCTGGCACCTTTGCGAAGTCGAGCCGGAGCCTCTGGCCGGGCCCGGGCTGCGCCTTGCGAGAGAGCTTGTTGAGGCTCCGCAGCTTCTCGGGAGTCGTGCCCAGCCACTTCGCGACCTGTGCGAGACTCTCGTCCGCCTGGAGCGTGATGCTGCCCTTCGGACTGACCTCGTAGCGGGAGCGGTCGAGCGTATCGAGCGCGAGCTCCCGCGCATCGGGAGCGCCTCGGGGCGACGCGGAGACCTTCTCGGCCTTCGCGGACTTCTCGACCACCGGCCTCTCGGACGTCGGCCTTGCAGCCAGGGCCGGCGGGCTCGCCTTTGGCACGGGCGAGCCGAGAGGCGCCTCGTCCGCCTGCTCCTCCGTCTGCGCCCCCGCCTGCTCGCCGGCCTGTGCCGAGGCTTCTTCCTTCTGGAGCGCCGCGACGACCTCTCCGAGCGGCTCCGGCTCCGGCTCGATCACGACCGGCAGCGGCTCCGGCGCGGGGGCCGCCTGGACGGGCTCGTTCGCGACCTGCTGCGGCTCCGCGACGGGCTGAGTCTCGGCCTCCGGAGGCTTCGCTGCCGGCTCCGTGGCCATCGTCGGGATGCGCAGCCGCTGGCCGGCCTTCAGATCCCGCGGGCTGCTCACGTGATTGACGCCGAGGATCACGCTCGTCGGAACGCCGTAACGCCGCGAGAGCGCGGCCACGGTTTCGCCGCCGCGGAGCACGTGGAGCACCGTGCCCGTTCGCTCGAGCGGCGGCTCGGTGCCGCTGGCTGCGGCCAGAACGGTCTCCTCGGCCGGTGCAGACGCGCGGGGCTCGGGTGGAGCCGGCGCTTCGCCGGCCGCCTTCGGGCGCCAGCGCTCGGCGCGCGCCAGGGCCAGCGCATCCGCCGGGACTGCGCCCTTTGGCACGCGCACCGTCACGCCGGCGGGCGCCGTGCGCCGCCCATTCCAGAAGTCGTCGCGGAGCGCGAGGTTGTGGGTCTGCAGGGTGTCGAGATCGACACCGAGGGCGCTCTTCAGTGTCTTGGCCGAGAACGGCTTCTCGAGCCGGACGACGCGGTACTCGATCGGCGCCTGTTTGCGGATCTCGCCGAAGTAGCGCGCGGCGTCGTGGGAGGCCTCGTAGGCGGCCAGAAACGAGGTGTAGAAGTTGCGCGAGGCGAATCCGAAGCCGGGCCCGTCGTAGCGACGCACGATCTCGGCAATGTCGCTGGTGCCGAGCTGGCGCACGGCGCGGGCCATGCCGCCGGCACCGGAGTTGTAGGCCGTCAGTGCGAGGGGCCAGCTTCCGAGCATCTCATGATTGTGTCCGAGCAGGTCGGCCGCGGCCTCGGTCGCACGGAAGGGGTCCATGCGCTCGTCCACGACGCCGCTGACGCGGAGGGAGAAGGTGCGCCCGGTGCCGGGCATGAACTGCCACAGGCCTGCAGCGCCCACCTTCGAGTAGGCCTGCGGGTTGTAGGACGACTCGACGTGGGGCAGGGTGGCCAGCTCCTTCGGCAGCCCCTTCTTCACGAGCGTTCGCTCGATGTGTCCCTCCCAGGCGCCGGAGCGGATGAGCCCCTCCCGGAAGCGATCGGCCTGGCCGCGCTGGAGCCGCACGCTATCGGCGGCGATGCGGAGCGTGTCGGCGGAGACGCCCTCCGGGAAGAGCTTCAGCACGCGCTGCTCGTCCGGGCCGAGGTTCTCGCGCTCGCCCGCCGCCAGCCGGCGCAGGATTTCGCGGTACTTCTCCTTGGTCGCCTCGTAGCGGGCATCCACCTCGCGGCCGCCGAGCCCTTCCGGGAAGTCCACGCGCTCGTAGACCACGTCGAGGTGGTAGGCGTCGTGGATCAGCGCGGCATCGGTTCCGACCTCCGTATAGATGCGGGTCCAGAAGCGCACCTGCGGCTGCAGGGCCGGCGGGCTCGGGAACTCCGCAGGCGCCGCCCGCGTGATTGCCGGGAGCGCGAGCACGAGAAGTGCGGCGAGAGTGATGCGGGCTCGGCGCATGGGTCCTCCGCATCGGCACGCCATGTGCAGAACCTGAAACGGCTCCGTACGCAGCAACCCGCGGCTTCCCGCGTCCGCCGTCCGACCACCCCCCGGTGTAGGACGGAGCACGCGCCAGCAAGACAACGCCACAATCTACGCTGTCGCGCGCGAGATGCCAGTGGGCTGCGCGCGGATTGCCGGCGCGCTGCTACTTCCGTCGGCCCTTGCGCCGGTCCTTGCGCGCCTGCTTGCGCTTCTTCTTCTGCGCATCGTGCTGGCGGGCGGCATTGCGCTGTCGCCCGCCGCCACCGCCCGCCCCCGGGCCGCCCATCCCCCCGCCGAGAAGCGCCGACGGATCGAAGCCGGCCGGCAGCCCGGCCCCGCCGCCCATCAGACGCCCGAGGCCCGGCACCTTCGAGAGCATCCCGCCGAGGCCTCCGCCGCCGAGCGCGCCCATCATCTCCCGCATCTGCTGGAAGCGCTGCACGAGCTGCATCACTTCCTTGCTGCGGCGGCCGCTCCCGCGGGCGATGCGCGAGGCGCGGCTCTTGTTGATGATCTCCGGGTCGGAGCGCTCGCCGGGCGTCATCGAGCCGATCATGGCCTCGACCTTGCCGAGCTCGCGGTCGTCCACCTGATCTGCGAGGGAGCCGAACATCGGGAGCTTCGCGAAGACGTCGCGCAGCGGGCCCATGCGCTGGATGGTCTTGAGTTGCGAGAGCAGGTCGTCGAGCGTGAGACGCCCCTTCAGCATGCGCTGGGCGGCCTCTTCGGCCTGCTTCTGGTCGGCGACCTGCTCGAAGTCCTTCACCAGGCCGACGACGTCGCCCATTCCGAGGATGCGGGATGCCAGCCCTTCGGGCCGGAACTCCTCGAGCCGGTCCACGCTCTCGCCGGTGCCGAGGAACTTGATCGGGACTCCCGTCACGGCCTTGACGGCCAGCGCCGCGCCACCGCGTGCGTCGCCGTCGAGTTTGGTGAGGATGAGCCCGTCGAGGCTCAGCCGTTCGTGGAACGCCTGCGCCACCTGCACCGCGTCGCGGCCCATGAGCGCGTCGCAGACCAGGATCGTGTTGGCCGGCTGCGCACGGGTCGTGATGTCGCGGAGCTCCTGCATCAGGTCTTCGTCGATCGCAAGCCGGCCGGCCGTGTCGTAGACGATGGCGTCGAAGCCCTGCGAGCGGGCGCGTTCCGCGGCCGCGGCGCAGATCGCAGGCGGCGCCTCGCCCTCGGCGCCGCGGTGCACGGGCACGCCGATGGAGGCGCCGAG
>CAYOIG010000746.1:0-4695 GCA_964403915.1 uncultured Myxococcaceae bacterium | reverse complement strand
TCGCGAGCTGCAGGAGCTCACGGTCGAAGGCGGCATCGAAGCGCGAGAGATTCGGCGGGCGCGGCGGCGGGGGCGGCTCCTTCTCGCCGCGGCCCCCCAGCCAGACGGCGATGGCGAGCAGCGCAAGCGCGACCCCGAAGGCAGCCGCGCGCCTCACGACCCGGACTCTCCGGCCCCTGCAGCGAAGGCTTCGATGACGTGGCCCTCGGCGTCGCGGGGAGGCTCGATCCCGAGCAGGCGCGCAACGGTCGGCGCCACGTCGAGGCTCGAGACCGGAGGGAGCTTCGTCCCCGCCACGACGCCGCGGCCGATGGCGAAGAAGATGCCGCCCATGTCGGCGCGCTTCGCGTCGTATCCGTGCGCCCCTCGCCTGCGGCCCAGCGTCGCGGCGACTCGCTCCAGTGTTCCTTCCCGGAAGACGCGCGGCGGAGACGTAACCGCGACGAGATCTCCGAGGCGCCGCGCCGGCCCGTAGCGCCAGGCCGCGGGGAGCGCGTCCGAGGGGAAGACCTCCACCCCCGGCAGCGCTGCGAGCGCCGCCCTCGCCTCCTCGCGCTTCGACGCGTCGGCGAGATGGATGCTGGCGATTCCGCCCGAGGGGATCACCTGCGCCTCGATGCCCTTGCCGGCGAGCACGCCGCCGAGGCTCACGCCCTCGGAGACGTCCGCCATTCCGTGATCGCTCACGAGCACGAGCGTGGTATCGGCCCAGGCCTCGCGGGCATCGAGACCTTCGAGCAGCCTAACGAGCTGCGCATCCTGCTCGGCCAGCGCGGCATTCACGGCGGCCGAGTCGGGGCCGAAGCGATGCCCGGCCGCATCGGCACCGTGCCACCACGAGAGCACGAGACGCGGCCGCTGCGCGGGCGGCAGATCCAGCCAGGAGAGGATGCGATCCACCTTCTTCGCCTCGGAAACCCCCGAATCGAAGGGATGCTCGTAGATCCGGGCGCTCGTGCCCTGCCACGGCCCCTCCGAGCCCACCCAGAAGAAGAGAGCGCTCGGCACGCCCTGTCGTTCGGCCGCTACCCAGATCGGCTCCGCCTCCTGCCAGCTCGCGTCGTTCACGTAGTGGAAGCGTCCCCGTACTGCGTCGCGGAAGTCGTTGGCCACGATGCCGTGGCGCTCCACCGCGGCGCCGGTCGCGAGCGTGACGTGGCTCGGGAAGGTGATGGGCGGGAAGACCGGCTCGAGCTTCTCGGCCCGCGCCCCCTCGCGCGCGAGGCGCGCGAAGCCCGGCAGCGCGCCCCGATCGGGATAGTCCGCCCGCACGCCATCCAGCGAGAGCAGGATCACCGCCGGCGGGCCGGCAACCGCCGTCCCCGCGCCCGCCAGCGCCGCGAGAAGGAAGAGGAGCAGCCCGCGCACCGGCTTCGCCACGGCGGCGGGTCTACCACACTGGCGCATCCCTGCCAGCGCGCACCCACCAGGACCGGCCGCATCAAGTCCTTCCGCCCACGGCCGAACAGGAAGCCGGGGGGAAAGACCATGCAGGAGCTCTGGAAGCACGCGCGGGAGTTCACCCGCTGCCAGACGGCGATGGACGTGGACATCGCCAGCGGTGAGCGCCGCGTGGAGGGCTCGACCCGGGACGTGAGCCTCAACGGGCTCTACCTCTACGGCGAGCGCTCCCTTCCGGCCGGCACCCGCTGCCAGGTGGTTCTCTTCATCGGCGGCCGCGAGAGCGGAGCCCGCGTGGAGGCCGTGGGGCGCGTGGCGCGGGTCGATGCCGAGGGGATCGCCGTCACCTTCGAGGAAGTGAGCCTCGAGGGCTACCAGCACCTCAAGCAGCTCGTGCTGCTGAACGCTCCCGATCCCGACCAGGTCGCCGAGGAGATCGAGCAGCACGTGGGGCTGCGCCGCCGCGACTGACGGCCGCCGGCCCTACTCGCCTCGCAGCCGATAGGCCCAGGAGCGCTCGACGGTCACGCGTTCGAAGGCTTCGTCGGCGTGGAGCGTGGTTTCGGCCGCGCCGAGGAAGAGGTAGCCGTCGGGCTGCAGGGCCCGGCGGATGCGGCCGAGGATCTCGCGCCGCGCGTCGAGATCGAAGTAGATCATCACGTTGCGCAGGAAGACGAGATCGAAGGGCGGCAGGGCCGGCCACGGCTTCACCAGGTTGAGCGGCCGGAAATCGACCATCCGGCGCACCTCGTCCCGGAGCTGCCACTCGCTGCCATCCTTCGTGAAGTGCTTGACCAACAGAGGCGCCGGCAGTCCCCGGTTGACCTCGAGCTGGGTGAAGCGACCCGCTCGCGCGCGCACCAGCATCTCCTCGGAGAGATCGGTCGCCATCAGCACCACGCCCCACTCGCGGAGCTGCGGGAAATGCTCGCGCAGCAGCATCGCAATGCTGTAGGGCTCCTGCCCGCTCGAGCTCGCCGCGCACCAGATGTGGAGCTTACGCTGTGCCTCGCGCCGGCGGAGGAGATCGGGAAGGATCGCCTTGCGCAGGGCCTCGAAGGGATGGAGATCGCGGAAGAACGAGGTCTCGTTCGTGGTCATCGCGTCCACGACCTTCTCGTGGAGCGGGCCGAAGGGCGTTCGGCGCAGCCGTTCCGCGAGGGCGGCAAGGCTCTCGATGCCCTCCCGGCGGACGAGCGGCGAGAGCCGGGCCTCGACCAGGTAGGACTTCCCGGGCTCGAGCACGATGGCTGCGTGTCGCTTGACCAGCCCCTGCACCGTCTCGAAGTCGCGCGCGACGAGCCCCATCGTTCGCCTCTAGGCCTCCGGCCGCACGGCCGCCGCACCGCGCGTCTTCGCCGCGCGGCGCACGCGCCGGAGGATCGCGGCCGCGATCTCCGGCAGCGGCAGCACCTCGTCTGCGAGGCCCGCGCGCGCCACGACGCCGGGCATGCCCCAGACCACCGACGTCGCCTCGTCTTGCACCAGGATCTGCCCGCCCGTTTCGCGAATGCGCTCGCAGCCCCGCAGCCCATCCTGCCCCATGCCCGTCAGCACGACGGCGAGCACGCCCGGCCCGAAGGCAGCAGCGGCCGAGCGCAGCATCGGATCCGCCGCAGGACGGCACGAATTCTCGGGCGGACCGTCGCCGAGGGCGAGGCGCCAGGCTCCGGGCGAGCCGGTCACGAGCAAATGGAAATCGCCCGCGGCGACGTAGCCGTGGCCGGCCTCGATCGGCATGCCCGTCTCCGCCTCGCAGAACGGGATCGGCCCGCGCGCGGTGAGCCGCTCGGCCAGCAGCCGCGTGAACATCGGCGGCATGTGCTGCGTGACGAGGATCGCCGCGCCGAGACCGGGCGGGAGAGAGGCCACCAGATCGCCGAGCGCGTTCGGACCTCCGGTCGAGCTCGCGATCGCGACGACCTCGATCGGCCCGTCAGCCGGAGCCGGCGCTGACGCGAACGCGCGCGAGCGCAGGACCGACGCAGCGGGAGACGCGAGCGCCGGGCGAGCGGAGCACAGAGCGCGGATCTTCGGCGCGAGCCTCTGCCGCACGGTCTCCTCGATGCCCGCGCCCCCCTCGGGCCCGGCCGGCTTCGCGCAGTAGTCGCTCGCCCCCCGCAGCAGCGCATCCATCGTCGCGCCTGCACCCCGCTCGGTGAGCGCGCTGAACATGATCACCGGGAGCTGCGGCCACTGGCGGCGGATCTCGGTCAGCGCCTCGAGGCCGCCCATCTCGGGCATCTCGACGTCGAGGATCACCACGTCCGGACGCAGCCGCGCCACCTTCTGGACGCCGGAACTTCCGTTCGGAGCGAAACCCACCACCTCGAACCCGGGCTCGTGCGAGAGCGCCTCGGTCAGGACGCGGCGCGCGACCACGGAGTCGTCCACCACGAGGATTCTCGTCGGAGGCGACAAGGCTCAGGGCACCACGAGCCCGAGGATGGCCAGCTTCTCGAGGATCACCTCCTTCGTGAAGGGCTTCATCGCGTACTCGTCCGCGCCGGCTTCGAGCGCACGGGCAATCTTCTCGATCTCGTTCTCGGTCGTGACCATCACGATGCGCAGATCGCGGAACGTGTCGTCCGCGCGCACGGCCTGGACGAGCTCGTAGCCACCCATCTCGGGCATGTTCCAGTCGACGAGCGCGAGCTCGAAGGGCTCCAGCGGATGGTGCTTCCGCAGCAGCTCGAGGGCCTCGCGGCCATGGCTCGCCTCGAGCACCTCGAAGTGGGCCTCGCGCAGGATGCGGCCGAGAATGGCGCGCATCGCCCGGGAGTCGTCGACGATCAGTGCGCGCATGCTCGGGCCTCCCTCCTACGCACTTCCCGATTCGGCACGCCGCGCGCCCCGCATGAGGAGCGCCACGCCGGATCAGACCTCGAAGCGTCCCACCATCGACTGCAGCTCGGCGGCCATCTCCGAGAGCTGGTCCGCGGCCTTCTGGGAGTCGGCCGCGCCTTCGCTCGTGCTGCGCGCCGCCTGCGCCACGCTCGTGATGTTGTCGGCGATCTCGGCCGTTCCCTTGGCCGCCTCCGTCACGCTGCGGGCGATCTCGTTGCTGGTGGCGGTCTGCTGCTCGACGGCGCTGGCGATGGTGTTCTGGAACTCACTGATGCGCGTGATCAGCTCGCCGATCTGGCCAATCGCGCTGACCGCGCTCTGGGTATCCGTCTGGATGGCGGCAATCATCTGCCCGATCTCTCCGGTTGCGCGCGTGGTCTCGCGGGCGAGCTCCTTCACCTCGTTGGCGACCACCGCAAAGCCCTTGCCGGCCTCCCCCGCCCGCGC
>CAYOIG010000745.1:0-5037 GCA_964403915.1 uncultured Myxococcaceae bacterium | reverse complement strand
CGGACGCAGGTAGCCCATCTGCAGCGGCGTGTAGGCGCCGTGCTTGATCGAGCCGCGCTTCATGGTCGTGAGGCGCGCCTCGATGTCGAGTGGCGTCGTGTGGCGGCGGAGTGTGACCTCGCCGAGGTCGGCGTAGGTGCGCAGCAGCGCGAGGCAGGAATCGGCGAAGGCAGTGCCCTCCTCGCGCCAGGGCCGGTCGTAGCGGACCACCGCCTCGGCCCGGAGCAGCGCGTGGCCGGGCGGGGCCATGGTGGCGTCGAAGCGCGTCGGGACGCTGACGTGCAGCCAGGTGCAGGCCGTCTCCTGCCCCGCATCGAGACGGCGCAGGTGCTCGTGCAGCTCGTCCTCGGTATCGAGGCCGCAGAACACGATCATCGCGTTGGCGATCCCGGGCTCCGCGCTCTTCCACGCGACGTCGCCGCGCAGGCCGAGATGGAGGCCGAACATCGTGCGCTCCTCCCACTCCCAGCCGCGCACCGCCGGGCCGAGGTCGCCGGGCAGGGCCTTCTCGTCCAGCAGCCGGAAGAAGGTCTGCTCGGGGTCGAGGGTCGAGACGACCGCCCGGGCCTCGAAGCGGCGGCCATCGAGGGTCTCCACGCCGGTGACCGTGCCGTCGTGAAGCACGAGTCGTGCAGCCTCGCTCTGGTCGAGCACCGCCCCTCCGCTGCGCAGCAGCGCGCGATAGAGCGCGGAGGAGAGACGGTGGGAACCGCCCTTCACGAGGGCACCGGAGAGCATGCGACAGAGGTAGAGCGGATAGAGATAGCCGAGGGGATCCTCGAGATGCAGGCCCCACATGGCCGGCAGTGCGAGAAGCGCCATGCGCACGCGCGGATCCTCGAAGCCATATTCGTCCAGCATCTCGATGAAGCTCAGCTCCGAGATGGCGGCGAGGCGTGCGCCCGCGGGCGTATTGCCGAACTCGACCATCTGATCGAGGGCAGGCTCGGGAAGCTGATAGGTCATGGGAATGAGATGCTGCTCGAGAATCGGCTGGAACTCCTCCCACATGCGCGTGAAGGCCGCGGCGTCGGCCGGCGAGAGCGCAGCGATGGAGCGCGCGGAGGCGGCCGGATCGCCCGACAGCAGGAGCGCCTTGCCGTCGCGCAGCGGGAATGCCGCCGCGACGGGCGGGCGCAGATAGCGCACACCGAGCGCTTCGAGGCCGAGGTCTTCGTGCGCAGGCATGCGCTCGGCCATGAGGTGATAGATGGCGTGCAGGTTGAGGCGGTAGCCGAAGTACTCGTCGGTGTTGAGACCGCCGCCGGTCTCGTGGCGTCGCTCGAGCAGGAGAACCTTCTTGCCCGCCCGGGCGAGGTAGGCGGCGCAGGTCAGACCGTTCGGTCCGGCGCCGATCACGATGACGTCGTAGGCCTGCGCAGCCGTCATCGCACGCCCCCCGCCCCGGTGTCCGGCTGCCACTTCGCCGGCACGCCGGCATTGCGCGGAATGCGGCCGAGGTTCTCGAGAAACCACATCAGCGGCTGGGCGCGCCACCACGGCACGTCGCGGCAGCCGAGGTCCTCGGCGACCTCCACCGCGGCCAGATAGCCCGTCGCAAGATGCGTCGCCCCGTAGGGATGGATGGAGTTCGAGAGGTAGAGGCCGGGAAGAAAGCTGCGGGCCGCGCCGCCCGTGACGATGCCGGGCAGTGGCCGATTCATTCCGCACTGCTCGGCGATGGCGCTGCCGCCGATCATGTTGCCGCGGATCGCCGAGGGGTTGCCGCTCTCGTGCTCGTGCGGCGTGCTGACGTGGCGCTCGAGTACGAGGTCGCGGAAGCCGGGCGCGTACTGCTCCATCCGATCCGTCACGGCGTCGGCCAGCGGCTGCGCGAGCGAGCGCCAGGCGTCCCAGCCGGCGAGCGGGCGGCCGCGCCAGCGCCGGGGCCGGGGCGGCACGCTGATCCAGACGAGGGCGACGTGGCAGCCCGGCGGTGCCTGGGAGGGCTCCGCCCGGGTCGGCAGGAAGTAGCCGCCCATCACGTCGTCGGGAATCGTCCCCGACGCCGCCTGCGCGAGGCCCGTTCGGATCTCGTCGAGTGTCTCGCCGCCGAGATATCCGACCCAGGAGCGCTGGACCGCCGGATCCCAGGCCGCCGACGCGAACTCCGGGTCGCCCTTCAGCGCGTAGTGGACGGCGACGAGCTGCGGATCGTCGTAGTCGAAGCCCTTGATCTGCCGCGCGCGCGCGGGGCCGATGACGTCCTCGCCGACCATCTGTAGGAAGGTCGGCGCGAGCGTCAGATTCGAGATCACGACCCGCGCGTCGATCTCCTGCCCCGGCAGCAGGGCGTCGCGCGAGAGACGGACGCCGTGGGCGCGGCCGTCGCGCACCAGGATCTTCTCCACCGGGCAGGTGCCGAAGACATCGCCGCCGTGGGCCACGAGGCAGCGCACCAGTGCATGCGTCAGCGCATGCGAGCCGCCGCGCGCCGTGTGGACGGGCATGAGGGAGAGGCCGGCGAGGTTGAGGGCGAGCGAGCCCGCGCGCCGGTGGAGCGGCCACTGGCCCGTGAACTCGCCGAGGGCGGCCGGCGTGGTGCGAACCTCCTCGGATTCGTAGAGCAGCTCGAAGACCTCGAAGCCGCTCATGCGCTGCAGGTCGTCGCCGCTGAGCGGAAGGCCGAGGCGCCGCAGCAGCCCGTCCTGGAAGGTCGCGAGACGATCGAGCAGGGGCGCATTCGGCGCACGGAACAGGAGCTGCTGGTTGATCTCGAGTGCGTCGAGCGCGTTCTCCGCCAGATACTGCGAGATCGTCGACTGCACCGCGGCGTCGCGCTCGGAAAACCGGCCGAGGCTCGCCTGCGTCAGTGACGGATCGAGCGCCTGCACGCAGTTGCGGCCGCTGCGGAAGACCTTTGCGAAGAGCACGTCGGTGCCGAACAGGTCGAGGCCGAAGCGCTCCAGCTCGAGATCGGCCATGGCCGGGCTCATCGCCGGGACGAGCCAGGCCGCATGGGTGTTGTGCAGGAAGCCCGGAAGGCCGAGCTCCACCGTGTCGCAGTGCGCACCGCACTGGCCACGCGCCTCGAAGACCGCCACGGAGAGGCCGGCCTTGGCGAGATAGGCTGCGGCAGTCAGGCCGTTGATCCCGCCGCCGACGACGATCACGTCGTAGTCCTTCATCCCCGCGCCCCTTCGCCGCGCAGGTCTCCGGCCGGCGGGCGCGCGGCGGCAGCCGACCCCCCGGCGGCCGCCGCGCGTCGCGCCTGAGCTTCGGCGAGGTGCGTGGCGCGGTCCTGGCTCCAGTGGGCATGCCGCGTGCGGCGGAGCAGGGCCCGCAGCAGCCAGCCGAGCATCCGGCGCTGCAGCGCGACCCGGATGATCCCGGGAAGATCGTCCTCGCACAGACGAATCGAGAAGTCCCAGTGCACCGGCTCGTGGATGGTGCCGAGGATGAGCAGCTCCCGGCCCTCGCGCACGACCGTGTATTCGCGGAAGTCCATCACCAGCTCCTTGCGTCCCAGACCCCGCGACTTGAGCTTCATCGCCCGACCTCCGCCCGCTCGCCGTTGCCAGCCGCCGACCTTATGTTACAGGTTGTAATATAATGGGAGACAAGCTGTCAACCGCGAGGCGCCGGCCCGGCCGCGCTCCCGGTCGCACGGCCCGGGGGAAGCGCGCGGCGCACCAGCGGCTTCCCGCCGCTGCGCGACGGCAGCAGCTGCTGCGGGCGGCAGGCGAGCTTCTGAGCGCCCGAGGCGTCGATGCCCTGCAATTCGCCGAAGTGGCGGCGGCCGCGGGCGTCACGCGCCAGCTCGTCTACCGCTTCTTTCCGAGCCGGCAGGCGCTGATCATGGGCGTGCTGGAGGACTTCGCCGACGACCTCACGCGGCGCTTCGGCAAGGGTGCGGCGCGCAGCATACCCGGCAGCCTCGACGCGGTGGCTCGCGTCTTCGTCGAGGCCGTCTGCGACACGATCGAGGCAAAGGGCGCAGGCCCCTGGCACCTGCTCGACTCGCGCGGCCCTGACCTCGCGGTGGCGCGGCTCGGCCGGCGGATCCTCGATCGCCTCGTTACGCCATGGCAGGCGCCCATCGCAGACACCATCGGTGTGAGCGGACGCGAGGCGGCGATCGTCTCGCACATGATCGTCGCGGCCGGCAGGGCCGTTCTCGAGCAATGGCACGACGGCTCGCTCACGCGCGACGAGGCGGTCGGCATGACGGCCCGGGGCGTCAGCGCGCTGCTGCAGGCCTTCCGCAGGCCCTGAGCCGGGCGCGTCACGGGCCAACACCCGGCGGCCACTCGGGTTTTCTGCCGATCGGCGGATCCGCCGCAGCGGCCGGGGGTTTCCCTCAACTTCTGCATCCCGTTGCCGATGAGGGAGGCAGTCCTGCGCCTTTCGGAGGCGCGGGGAACACCGGACCTCCTCCTCGAACGAAGGATCCACCCGATGCTCAATCCCCTGGCCGCGCTCTTCTCGAACGATCTGGCCATCGACCTCGGAACCGCCAACACACTGGTCTTCGCGCGCGGCAAGGGCATCGTGAGCTCCGAGCCGAGCGTCGTGGCCGTGATGACGCAGCCCGGCCGCGGCGATCGCGTGCTCGCGGTCGGTCACGAGGCGAAGGAGATGCTCGGCCGCACGCCGGACTCGATCCGCGCGGTGCGGCCGATCAAGGAAGGCGTGATCGCCGACTTCGAGGTGACGGAGGCCATGCTCCGCTACTTCATCCGCAAGGCGCACAACCGCACGCGGCTGGTGCGGCCGCGCGTGGTGATCTGCGTGCCGCCCTGCATCACGAGCGTGGAGAAGCGCGCGGTTCGCGAGTCGGCGCTCTCGGCGGGCGCCCGCGAGGTCTATCTGATCGAGGAGCCCATGGCCGCCGCCATCGGCGCCGGCCTCGACGTCACGGCCGCCACCGGCAACATGATCGTCGACATCGGCGGCGGCACGACCGACGTCGCCGTGATCTCGCTCTCGGGCATCGTGACCTCGATGTCCGTCCGCTGCGCCGGCGACAAGATGGACGAGGCCATCATCCAGTACGTGAAGCGCAAGTACAACATGCTGATCGGCGAGCGGACGGCG
>CAYOIG010000744.1:0-2777 GCA_964403915.1 uncultured Myxococcaceae bacterium | reverse complement strand
GCATCGGGCTCTCGGCCACGCAGCGGCCTCTCAACGAGGTGGCGCACTTCCTGGGCGGCCTGACGAGAGGAGGCGAGCGGCCCGGCGCACCGCACGCAGAAGTCAGATCCGCTCCGGACGCGGCCGCGCGCGAGATCCATGACGAGTTCGAGGGAGCCGATCGAAGCGGCGAGCATCGTCCGGTGACCATCGTCGATGCCGGAAGCCGCAAGCCGCTCGCGCTGCGGATCGAGGTGCCCGTCGAGAACATGGCGAGGCCCCTCCCGGCGCCAGCAGCGCGGCGCCGGCCTGGCGCACCCGATGGCGCGACGCCCTCGATCTGGAGCGCGATCTACCCGCGCCTCCTCGAGCTGGTGCGGTCGCACCGATCGACTCTCGTCTTCGTCAACAACCGCCGCCTCGCGGAGCGGATCGCCTCGGCACTCAGCGAGCTCGCGGGCGAGACCATCGCCTTCGCGCACCATGGATCCGTCGCCCGCGAGCAGCGCCGCGAGATCGAGGAGAGGCTCGCGCGCGGAGAGGTACGCGCGCTGGTGGCGACCTCTTCCCTCGAGCTCGGCATCGACATGGGCGCCATCGACCTGGTGGTGCAGATCGAGGCGCCTCCTTCAGTGGCGAGCGGCATCCAGAGAATCGGACGAGCAGGCCACCAGGTGGGTGCGCCGAGCCGCGGCGTGCTGTTCCCGAAATATCGCGCCGATCTCGTGGCCTGCGCCGCTCTCGCACGGGCCATGCACGCAGCCGAGGTCGAGGAGGTTCGTTACCCGCGCAATCCCCTCGACGTGCTGGCGCAGCAGATCGTGGCCATGGTGGCGATGGAGCCGTGGAGTGTGGAGGAGCTGTTCACGACCGTTCGCCGCGCGGCGCCCTTCGCCGGCCTCTCGCGTTCGATCTTCGATGGCGTCCTCGACATGCTCTCCGGCCGCTACGCGTCGGACGACTTCGCCAGCCTTCAGCCCCGCATCACCTGGGACCGCGCCAGCGGGCGCATCGAGGCCCGCAGCGGCGCAGGGCGCATCGCCGTCACGAGCGGCGGAACGATCCCCGACCGCGGGCTCTACGGCGTCTTTCTCGCGGGCGCGCCGAAGGCGCAGGCCCGCGTCGGCGAGCTCGACGAGGAGATGGTCTTCGAGAGCCGTCCGGGCGACACCTTCCTGCTCGGCGCGTCCACCTGGCGAATCGAGGAGATCACCCACGACCGCGTGCTGGTCTCGCCGGCGCCGGGAGAGCCGGGGCGCATGCCCTTCTGGCGCGGCGACGCCGCAGGCCGCTCGGTCCAGCTCGGCCGCAGGATCGGCGCGCTCGTGCGATCGCTGCGGGCGCTTCCTCACGCGGCGGCGCTCGCGCAGCTCGAGCGCGAGCACGATCTCGATCCGCGCGCCGCCGAGAACCTGCTCGGCTATCTGGCCGACCAGCACGCGGCAACGGGCGCCGTCCCCGACGACCGCACGCTCGTCGTCGAGCGCGTGCGCGACGAACTCGGCGACTGGCGCGTCTGCGTGCTCTCGCCGCTCGGTGGCCGCGTACACGCACCCTGGTCGATGGCCGCCCTGGCACAGATCCGCGAGCGGACGGGCATCGATGCCGAGGCCCTGTGGACGGACGACGGCTTCGTGCTGCGCCTGCCCGACTCGGACTCGCCGCCCGACGTCTCGCTGCTGCTGCCAGCCCCGGAGGATCTCGAGCCGCTGGTGCTGCAGCAGCTCGGCAAGAGCTCGCTGTTCGAGGCGCGGTTTCGGGAGATCGCGGCGCGGGCGCTGCTGCTCCCGAAGCGCCGGCCGGGCCGGCGAGCCCCGCTCTGGCATTCTCGCAAACGCGCGCAGGACCTGCTGGCGGTGGCTTCGCAGTCGGGCTCCTTCCCCATGCTCCTCGAGACCTACCGCGAATGTCTGCGCGAGGTCTTCGACCTGCCGGCGCTGCGAAGCCTGCTCGAGGGTGTCGCAATGGGAGAGATCCGCGTCGAGACCTGCGACCCCGCCGTGCCTTCTCCCTTCGCGGCGGCGATCCTGTTCGGCTTCGTTGCGAACTTCCTCTACGAGGGAGACGTGCCGCTCGCCGAGCGCCGCGCGCAGGCCCTCGCCATCGACGCCGGGCAGCTTCGCGAGCTGCTCGGCGATGCAGACCTTCGCGAGCTGCTCGACGCCGAAGCGCTGACCGGGCTCGAGCGCGAGCTGCAGCGGCTGGGCGAACGCTTCCAGGCGAAGACCGCCGACGCCGTGCACGACCTGCTGCTGCAGCTCGGCGATCTCTCGCGCGAAGGGCTGCGGGAGCGCACTGCCGAGGAGGTCATCGACGGCGTGATGGACGCGCTCGCGACAGCCCACCGTGTCGTCGCCATACGCCTGTGCGGCGGGCAGCGCTACGTCGCTGCGGAGCACGCGAGTCGCTATCGCGACGCCCTCGGCGTGGAGCTTCCGGCCGGCCTTCCCGCTTCGCTTCTCGCGAGCGTGGCCGACCCCGCCGGCGATCTCTTGATGCGCCATGCCCGCACGCACGGCCCGTTCACGCTCGACGATCTCGGCGCGCGCTTCGGGCTGACGCCAGCGAAGGCCCATGTGCTGCTCCAGCGCCTCGTCGCCAGCGGCCGGCTGGTCGAGGGAGGCTTTCGGCCCGGGGGCACGCATCGCGAGTGGTGCGACCCCGAGGTGCTCCAGCGGCTGCGGCGCCGCTCCCTGGCGAAGCTGCGCCGCGAGGTGGAGCCGGTGGAGCCGCACGTGCTGGTGCGATTCGCCTGCGCGTGGCACGGGATCACGCGCCGAACGCGCGGGCCCGATGCC
>CAYOIG010000743.1:0-3879 GCA_964403915.1 uncultured Myxococcaceae bacterium | reverse complement strand
TTCCAGAGCTCGGACGGGTAGCCGACCGGATCGTCCTCCATCGCCCGCACGACGGAGAGGGGCGCGAGCTGCGCGCACACGCCGCGGACCATGTCGCGCAGCTGCTCCTGCTCCTGGCTGAAATCGAGATCCATTCTGCTTCACTCCCGGTTCGTGGCGTTCACGCCGATCTCTCGTCCGCGTTCACGGCTTCCAGTCGCCGTCCTTCCTGGACCACGGGTTGTCGTTGTCGGACACGGGAAGGGCCACCCTGGCCGCGCACTCGGTCATCGTCTTCTCACCGACGCTGAGCCGGAGCGCAAGACTCACCCAGCCGCAGCCCGCCTCGTCCGTCTCCACCTTCTCGACCGTGCCGCGGAAGACCATGCGCGCACCCGGAAACACGGAATCCCGCATCCGGAACTTCATGCGCCCGAGCCGGGCGGCCGGGCCGGTCCAGTCTTCGACGTAGCGCTCGAACCAGGCCGCCTGGTTGGGCGTGTTGAGGAAGATGTCCTGCACACCATTTCGCTGCTGCGCGAAATCGCGGTCGTGGTGCATGGGCCGCCAGTCCCGCGTCGCGAGCGCACCGAGGATGACGGTCGTGGCCGTCACGTCGCAGGCCAGCGGCGGAAGCTCGTCTCCGGGCTTCACGTCCGCGAGGAGCAGACCCCGTGCCGCGGCGCTCATTCGGCCTTCCCCTTCACGTAGCCGAAGCCCGTGTAGCTCTCGCGTCCCACGAGCGCCCCGCGCTGATTCACGTATTCGACTTCGATCACCCAGAAGCGTCCGGTGCCGAGGCGGGTGGTCTTGGGCTCACTCACCTCGCGCAGGATCTGCCGGGTGGTGAGCCGGTCGCCGGGGCGCACGGGCTCGTAGAAGACGATCTCGTTGTCGGTCATGACGGCCTCGGGGAGCCCGAGCACCTGCTTCAGATCGAAATGGACCTGCAGCGGCTGCTTCGCCGCCTTGCGGCCCGGAGCGAAGGCATGCGGGCGAAACCAGAGCGACAGCGTGGTGGGCGGCGCGATCCAGCCGCCGCTCAGCTCCGCAGCGACCGTCTCGTCCCAGAAGAGCGGGTTGCCGTTCTCGACGGAGGCGAGGCTCGTGAGCATGTAGCCGCGCTCGACGTCGAACTCTCCGGACTCCTCGTAGCGCGGCTGTCCGATCCACGACTCGACTTCCGGCGGGATCCCGGCCGTCATGCGATCACTCCTTCCTGCTGCAGCGTCCCGATCTCGCTGGCAGCCATGCCGGCGTCACGCAGCAGCTCGGCGGTATCCGTCTCGGACACGTCTCGCAGGGCGATCGGCCCTGTCTCGCGCGTCGCTCCGGCCAGAACGGCTCCCACCTGCCGGTAGCGTCCGTGCTGCGGGTGCTCTGCCCAGACGAAAGCGCCGCGCTGCGCGAAGTGCGCGTCGGCGGCGACCTCCGCGATCGATTGCACCGGCGCCACGCACGTATCGGCCGGCGCCAGTCGGGCGACCCACTCGTCGCGGCCGTGCGCTGCGAAGGCCGCGCGCAGATCCCGCCGGATCTCCTCCTGCACCGCATCGTCGAGCTGCCGCTCGATCCAGCGCTCGAGCCCGAGGGCGCGGCACAGCTTCGCCCAGAAGGCCGGCTCGATCGCCGCCACTGCGAGCCAGCGCCCATCAGCGGCCGGATAGACGTCGTAGCAGGCGTAGCGGCCCGAGAGCAGGTCGCCGCCCGGAGCGGGCTCCTCGCCCGTAGCGAGGTGTTGATCGACGCCGAGCGCGAGAAGCGAGAGCACGCCGTCGGCCACCGCCACGTCGAGACGGGCGCCCTGCCCCGTCGCGCCCCGCCGCAGCAGCGCGGCCAGGATGGCGATCGCGGCGTGCATGCCGCCGGCCGCCGCGTCGGCGATCGTCGCACCGGGCAGCGCCGGGCCTCCGTCGGCGCGGTGCCCGCTCATGTGCAGGAAGCCCCCCACCGCGAGGTAATCCAGGTCGTGCCCTGCCCAGCCGGCGCGCGGGCCCTCCTGCCCGTAGCCGCTCGTCGAGCAGTAGACGATGCCCGGGCTCACGGCGCGCAGGTCTTCGTAGCCGATACCGAGGCGCGCAGCGACGCCCGGTCGAAAGCTCTCGATCGCAACGTCGGCCCCGGTCGCGAGCCGCAGCAGCGCCGAGCGCCCTGCCGGCGCCTTCAGATCGATGCGAACGCGCTTCATGCCGCGGCCGCCCGCATAGGCGTGGAACGGAGCCTCGATCTGCACCGCGCCAGCCCGCACCGGAGCACCCACCTTGATCACCGCCGCGCCGTAGTCCGCGAGAATGCGCGCACAGCGGGCCGCCGGCCCGACCGTCGAGAAGTCGAGCACCGTGATGCCGGCGAGCGCGGCGGGCGATCCCACGGCCGCCCGACCTAGAAGCTCTTCGGCAGGCCGAGCTTGCGGCGTGCGATGATGTTCTTCTGGATCTCCGAGGCGCCGCCGCCGATGGTGTCGATCACCGTATAGCGGTAGGTGCGCTCGGGCCGGCCGCGCAGCGGAGCGTCCGGGGTATGAACCCGAAGCTGCCCGCCCGGCCCGGCCACGTCGAGCGTCGCGTTCGCGAGCCGCTGGGAGAGGCCCGTCGCATAGAGCTTGTACTCCGACGCTTCCACCGTCGGCGGTTTGCCGCCCTTCAGGGCCTTCGACACGAAGCGCAGTCCGAGCACGCGCGCGACCTCGGTCTGCGTGGCGAGCTGGGCGACCGTCTTGCGCACGTGCGGATCCGCACGCAGCGGGGTGCCATCCCGCTCCTCGCCGCGAACGAAGTCCACGAGCTCCTCCAGCCGCTGCTGGATCGGCGAGAGCGTGAACATCGTGAAGCGCTCGAGATCGAGGGCCTCGGAGACGTACTGAAAGCCGCGATTCAGCTCCCCGACCACGTAATCGTCGCTCACGACGACGTCATCGAAGAAGACCTGGTTCGTGAGCTCGTCGCCGATCGTCGGCATGTTCTGGATCGTCAGCCCCTGCTCATTCATCGGGATCAAGAAGAGCGTGATGCCGTCGTGCTTGGGCCGGTCCGGATCCGTTCGCGCGGCGACCCAGTACCAGTCCGCGAAGTGCGCCGACGTCGTGAAGATCTTCTGACCGTTGAGGCGCCAGCCGTCTCCGGCGCGGGTCGCGCGGAGCTGCATGTTGGCGGCGTCCGAGCCTGCCTGCGGCTCGCTGTAGCCGATTGCGAACTCCACCTCGTTGCGCAGGATCTTCGGCAGGAACTCGCGCTTCAGGCGCTCGCTCCCGTGGCGGATGATCGTCTTGCCGATGATGCCGACGCCCTTGCCGATCTGAGGCGCGCCGCGGCGCGCCAGACATTCGTTCAGCAGATACTCGTAGACGCCCGAGCGCTCGGCCCCGCCGTACTGCTTCGGCCACGTCATCCCGAGCCAGCCGCGTTCGGAGATCTTCTTCATGAACGCGCGTCGCGCAGGCGTGTCGACGAGCTGCGCCATGTTCTCCCGTGTCGGATCCATGACCTCGGGGTCTGCGTTCTCGTCGAGGAACTTCTCCACCTCCTCGACGAAGGCCTTCTCGGCGTCGGAGAACTCGAAATCCACCTGCGTCCTCCCGAACGGCGTCCGCCAGGCCGCCTGCCTTTGAATATATACGAGACGTAGCGTATAGTAAATCGGCGAGCGGGGAGGCCATGACGCGTCCGGCCAGAACGGCGAGGCACAGGCAGGCGGCGGTCGTGGGCCTCCACGCACTGCCCTACTCGAAGAACATCGGGCTGACGGAGCGCAGCGCCGGGGCGCGCGCGATCCTCGCAGCCCTCGCCGACGCCGGGCTCCGTGTGGCGGACGTCGACGGCATGTTCCGGTACGTGTGGGAAGGCACGACCGAGATGGAGATGGCGCGCATCCTCGGCGTGCGAAATCTCCGGGCCTTCGGCG
>CAYOIG010000742.1:0-3857 GCA_964403915.1 uncultured Myxococcaceae bacterium | reverse complement strand
GCCTGCCTCGACGCGGGCCGCAGCGTCCAGGTGCTCGGGACGCTCGGCGCGCCGAGCGACCATCCCGTTTCGATCGATCATCCCGAGGGCACCTATCTCTCGGGTCTGCTGCTTCGCGCATGAGCGGCACGCTCCCGAGTTCTCCCGCGATCGAGCAGGCCCTCGCGCGGGCGTGCGCCTTCGTGGAGGCGCGCGGCGGCGTGCTCGCGCGCGAGCGCCTCGACGCATTGATGGGCGCGGCGCGACCCGGTCGCATCGAGGCGGCACTGGCCGCGTGGCGTCAGAGCGACGGCGGCTTCGCACGTCTCTCCGAGCCGCCGCCGCTGCTCTCGGGCCGCGGGACGCTCGGGGGCGCGCTCGGGGCGCTCGGCGTTCTCGAGGAGGCTGGCCTCCGGCGCGGGCCCCTGGTCGAAGGCGTCGTGGCCTGGCTCGCGCCTGCGCAGGGCGACGACGGCGCGTGGCGGGCGGGGCCGGAGGAGAAGCTCCTGCCCGAGGACTCGAACGCGCTCTTCCTCACGGGGATGCTGGCCGGCCATCTCTCGAAGCTCCCCTGCGGCAGCCCGCGAACCCTGGAGCGCGCGGAGGCCTACCTCGCGGCCTGCTTCTCGCCGGAGCAGGTCGAGGACGGCGACTGGCGCACGCTCACCGCCTACACGCACGTGTGTGCGAACGGCGCTTCCGAGCTCGCCGACGAGGCGCTTCAGTGGTGTGGCCGGGCGCTCGAGAAGGGCTGGCGCGGCGGGCGGCTCGACGCGCTGGCGGCGGCGCGGCTGCTGCTGCTCGGCGACGTTCGCGCGCTGCCCGGCGGGCGCGTCGAGGCCGGCGAGGTGGGGCTGGCGCTGCTGCAGCAGCAGAACGCCGACGGGAGCTTCGGCCGCGCGGGAGCGCCGGCCGAGCGAGTCGAGGAGACCCTGCTCGGCGTTCGCGCACTGACTCGCTTCACGAGGACGGGAGCGCCATGGATACCTGCCTGAATCTCGGCCACATCCACGAGGCCATCGCCGCGGCCGTGCCGGAGCGCGAGTGCCTGATCTTTCGCGACCGTCGCCTCACCTGGGCGCAGGTGACCGACCGCACGCGGCGGCTGGCCGCCGTGCTGCGTGCGAACGGTCTCGGCTGCCACACCGAGCGGGGCACGCTCCGGAGCTGGGAGTCGGGCCAGGATCACGTGGCGCTCTATCTCTACAACGGAAACGAGTATCTGGAGGGGATGCTCGGCGCCTACAAGGCGCGCGCCGTGCCCTTCAACGTGAACTACCGCTACGTCGAGGAGGAGCTGCTCTATCTCTTCGACAACGCCGATGCGCGCGCGGTCGTCTATCACGCGAGCTTCGCGGAGACGCTGGCGAACCTGCGCGAGCGCCTGCCGAAGGTTCGTCTCTGGCTCCAGGTCGCTGACGAATCGGGCGCGCCGCTCCTTCCCGGCGCCCTCGACTACGAGGCGGCCCTCGCCGCGGCGAGCCCCGAGCCGCCCCGCAACCTCTCGCCCGACGACCTCTACATCCTCTACACCGGTGGCACGACGGGGATGCCCAAGGGCGTGCTGTGGCGGCAGGAGGACATCTACCGGGCAGCGCTCTCGGGGCTGATGCCGAGGGGCAGCGTCGAGGAGATCGTCGAGCGGGCGAAGGATGCGCCGCTGCGCGCGCTGCCCGCGCCGCCGTTCATGCACGGCGCCGCGCACTGGGCGGCGTTCAGCTTCTGGCACGCCGGTGGCACGGTCGTGGTGCAGTCGCGGCCGCGCCACCTCGATCCGGACGATCTGTGGTCGACGGCCGAACGCGAGCGCGTGAACGTGATGACGATCGTGGGCGACGCCTTCGGCCGTCCTCTGCTCGATCAGCTCTCGGCACGGCGCTACGACCTCTCCGCGCTGCAGATGCTCACCTCGGGCGGCGCCATCCTCACGGCGGCCCTCAAGCGGGAGTTCCTGGGGCACCTTCCGCAGCTTCGCATCCTCGACGCGCTGGGCTCGTCCGAGAGCGGCGCGCAGGCCTCGCAGATGACGCTGCCGGGAGGCAAGGCATCGACCGGAGACTTTGCGTTCGCGGCGGGCAATCTCGTTCTGCGGGAAGATCTCGCAGGCGTGCTCGCGCCGGGCTCGCCCGAGCAAGGCTGGCTCGCCCGCGAGGGGGCGATTCCGCTCGGCTACTACGCAGACGCGGAGAAGACGGCGCGCACCTTCCCGGTGATCGCCGGCCGCCGCTACGCAGTGCCCGGCGACCGCGCCATGATCCTCGCGGACGGAACGCTCCGGCTCCTCGGCCGCGACTCGGTGACGATCAACACCGGCGGCGAGAAGGTCTTCGCAGAAGAGGTGGAGCACGCGCTCAAGCACCACCCCGCGGTCTACGACGCCGTGGTGGTGGGCACGAAGCACGAGCGCTTCGGACAGCAGGTGACGGCCATCGTGCGGCTGCGCGAGGGTGCGAACGTCACGGCCGACGCGCTTCGCGATGCGGCGCGCGAGCACGTGGCGCCCTACAAGCTGCCGCGCAGCGTGCTGTTCGTGGACGAGATCGTCCGCTCGCCGAGCGGCAAGGCCGACTACCGCTGGGCGAAGGCGACGGCCGAGTCGAAGCTCGGCATCTCCTCGTAGGGCAGCGCCTTCTCGTGGGCGAGCAGCCAGCGCTTGCGTGCGAGGCCGCCCGCGTAGCCCGTGAGCTGCCCGTCGTTGCCGATCGCGCGGTGGCAGGGGATGGCGAGCCAGATCGGATTGGCGCCGCAGGCCGCGCCGGCAGCGCGCGCTGCGCCGGGCGTGCCGGCCGTGCGCGCGAGCGCCCCGTAGAAGGTGGTGCGCCCTGCCGGGATCCCCTGCAGCGCATGCCAGATCGCACGCTGGAAGGGGGTTCCGCCCGGGTCGAGGGCGAGACCGCCCAGCGCGGCGAGATCGCCCCCGAAATAGCGACGCAGCGCCTCGGCCACGTCGGGCGCCGGACGCGCGCAGACGCGGAAGGCCGCGCCGAAGCGGCGTGCGAGCGCCTCCTCGACGCGCGACCAGCCGTCGGCAAAGCCGAGACCGACGATGCGCTCGTCGCAGCGCGCGACGCGCACCTCGCCGAGCGGGGTGGAAAGCTCCGCCATCGTGATCGTCATCGCGCTCCTCCTTCAGCCCAAAGGTGCATCGCCGCATAGGCCCGCCACGGGCGCCACGCCTCGGCCTCCCGCAGCAGCGCCTGCGGCGAGAGCGGCGCGCCGCTGCGGGCGAGCGCGCGTCGCAGGCCGAGATCGCTCGCCGGAAAGGCGTCGGGCTCGCCGCAGGCACGCATCGCAACGTACTGCGCCGTCCACTCGCCGATGCCCGGAAGGGCCGAGAGGCGCGCGACGAGATCACCGGGGCCGCGATCTGCGTCGAGCGCCAGCGTGCCGTCGACGACCGCCGCGGCGACGCGGCCAAGGCACGCGGCGCGCGCGCGCGGCAGGCCGATGCTCGCGAGATCGGCCGCGGCCAGCGCCTCGGGACGCGGGAAGAGATGCGTGAGGGCGGCGTCGGTGCCTCCCGGGATCGGCTCGCCGAAGCGGGCGACGAGCCTGCCGGAGAGCGTGGTGGCGCCGCGCACCGTCACCTGCTGGCCGAGGATCGCGCGCACGAGCACCTCGAAGGGATCCCAGGCGCCCGGCACGCGCAGCCCGGGCCGGCGGGCGACGTGCGCGGCGAGGAGCGGACTGCGCCCGAGCTGCGCCGCGATCGGCAGCGGATCAGCGTCGAGATCGAAGAGGCGTCGTGCACGGGAGACAAGCGAGGCGAGCCCCTCGGGCGATGCGCCTTCGAGGGCGAGAGACACCGATGCGCCGTCGCCGGCGGGGCAGAGCGTGAGAGTTCCGGATCCGCCGGGGGTGCGAATCGTTCGTCGATA
>CAYOIG010000741.1:0-5279 GCA_964403915.1 uncultured Myxococcaceae bacterium | reverse complement strand
CGCTGGGTCTGGCCGATCGCCTCGAGCTGCGAGAGGGCTCCCTCTTCGCACCCGTTGCAGGCGAGCGCTTCGCGCTCGTGGTCTCGAACCCTCCCTACCTGGCCGCGGGAGAGGCCCCGGGCCTCGCCCCGGAGCTCGCCTTCGAGCCGCAGGCCGCCCTGTTTGCCGGACCGGTGGGCACCGAGCTGCTGGGAGCCCTGGTGGCGGGGGCGGGCAGGCATCTCGCCCCGGGCGGCTCACTGCTGCTCGAGCTCGCTCCCGCGCAGGCGCCAGCCGTGGCAGGATGGATGCGCGAGGCCGGGTTCGGGGACGTCCGCATCCACGATGACCTCGCTCGCCGGCCGCGCGTGGTGTCGGGTCGTCTCGCGGGAATGGAGGGGGACGCGTAGATGGATCGGATCGTGGTTTCGGGCGGCGCCCGCCTTTCGGGGGACGTCCGGGTCTCGGGCTCGAAGAACGCGACCCTCGCGCTCCTGGCCGCTGCGCTGCTGGGCGAGGGCGAGACCGTGCTGCGCAACGTGCCGCGTCTGCGCGACGTCGACGGTATGCTGCAGATCCTCTCCGCGCTCGGCGCCCGCGCCGACTGGGACGCGCAGGAGCCCAGCACCCTGCGCATCCTTGCCGACGACGTCGACCGATTCGAGGCACCGTACGACCTGGTGCGCCGCATGCGGGCGTCGTTCATGGTGCTCGGCCCCCTCGTGGCGCGCTTCGGGCACGGCCGCGTGTCGGAGCCCGGCGGCTGCGCGATCGGCGTGCGGCCCGTGGATCAACACCTCAAGGGCCTCGAGGCGCTCGGCGCGAAAACCGAGCTCACCCATGGCTACGTGGAGGCCACCAGCCAGCGACTCCGGGGCGCGCGCGTGACCTTCGACATCTGCACCGTGAACGGCACGCAGAACGTGATGATGGCGGCCTGCCTCGCCGACGGCGAAACCGTACTCGAGAATGCGGCCCGCGAGCCCGAGGTGATCGAGCTCGCAGCCGTGCTCGCGAAGATGGGTGCACGCATCGAGGGCGCCGGCAGTCCGCGCATCGCGATCGAGGGCGTGCCCCGCCTGCGCGGTGTCGAACACGTCGTTTCCGGAGACCGTATCGAGGCCGGCACTCTCCTCGCTGCGGGCATCGTGACGCGGGGCGACGTGCGTCTGCACGGCATCGACGGGGGCGTGATGGAGGCGACGCTCGAAAAGCTGCGCGAGACCGGCGCCGAGATCGAGGTGGAGGGCGATGCGATCCGCGCCCGTGCCTTCGACGCTCCGCGCGGCGTGGACGCTGTGACCGCGCCGTACCCCGGCTTCGCCACCGACATGCAGTCGCAGCTCATGGCCGTGCTCAGCGTCGCGAGCGGCTCCAGCATCATTACCGAGACCGTCTTCGAGAACCGCTTCATGCACGTTCCCGAGCTGCTTCGACTCGGCGCCGACATCAGCGTCACAGGGCGAACGGCGCACGTGCGCGGCGTGCCGCGCCTGATGGGAGCGCCCGTGATGGCAACGGATCTGCGAGCCTCGGCGGGGCTGATCGTCGCGGCGCTCGCCGCCGAGGGCGAGACCGAGGTGAGCCGCGTCTACCACATCGACCGCGGATACGAGCGCATCGAGGAGAAGCTCCGGAGCATCGGAGCGCGTATCCGCCGAGTTCGCCAACCGGAAGGGGAGGCCTAGAGCAATGGCTGCTGCACGAGCCACTGGCAGAGCGCCGCTGCGGATCCTGAGCACGACCGATGCTGGTTTCGAGGCGGCGTTCGAGAAGCTCGCACGCCGTCGTGTCGAGACGGACGACGTCATCGAGAAAGCGGTGAAGAAGATCATCGACCGCGTGCGCAGCGGGGGCGACCGCGAGCTGCTCGCGCTCGTGCACAAATACGACAGCCCGCACGTGACCGCGCTCGAGGTCACCCGCGACGAATGGGACGCCGGCGTCGCGAAGGTCGATCCGACCGACCGCGCCGCGCTCGGCAAGGCGGCCATGCGCGTGCGCGAGTTTCATCGCCGCCGTATCCCGTCGAGCTGGGAGATGCGCGAGGAGGGTGGGGCCCTCATGGGCCAGCGCGTCCGTGCCCTCGCGCGGGTCGGTCTCTATGCCCCGGGCGGCAAGGGCGCCTATCCCTCGACCGTGATCATGAACGCCGTACCCGCCTCCGTGGTGGAGGTGCCCGAGATCCTCCTCGCCACGCCGGCCGGCCCCGACGGGCAGGTCAAGCCCGAGGTGCTCCTGGCCGCGCGGGTGGCCGGCGTCCACCGCGTCTTCAAGATGGGCGGCGCGCATGCGATTGCCGCCATGGCGTTCGGCACGCAGAGCGTGCCGCGCGTCGACAAGATCGTGGGGCCCGGCAACGTCTACGTAGCCACGGCCAAGCGACTCGTCTTCGGAGAGGTCGGGATCGACAGCGAGGCCGGCCCGAGCGAGGTGCTGATCGTCGCCGATCGAACTGCGACCCCGGCCTGGCTCGCGGCAGACCTGCTCTCGCAGGCCGAGCACGATGAGCTGGCCTGTGCCGTGCTCGTGACGAGCGCGAAGGCCCAGGTGCCCCGCGTGCAGGAAGCGGTGGCGAAGCAGCTCAAGACCATGGAGCGCGCGAAGATCGCCGAGGCGGCGCTGGTGCGCGCCGGCGCCATCATCGTGGCCCGGGACACCGACGAAGCCGTGACGATCGCGAACCGTTATGCCCCCGAGCACCTGATGCTCGCCCTCGACGACCCCGACGCCGCGCTCAAGCGTGTCACGACGGCGGGTGCGATCTTCATCGGGCACTATACTCCCGTGGCCCTCGGCGACTACCTGGCCGGCCCGAACCACGTGCTGCCGACAGGCGGGACGGCGCGCTTCTTCTCACCGCTCGGTGTCGAGGACTTCCTGAAGCGCACGAACTTCCTGCGATTCGAGGCGCCGAAGCTGCGAGAGCTCGGCGCGGACGTGATTCGCCTCGCAGCCCTCGAAGGCTTCAAGGGGCATGGAGAGTCGGTGGAGCTGAGGCTGCAGAAGATCCGGCGCGCGCGCCGCGAGCGCGAGGCCGCCCGCGAGGCGGCCCTGGAGGACTAGCCATGCGCGAGAGAAGGAGCGTCGTCGAGCGCAAAACCCGCGAAACCGAGATCCGCGTGGGCCTCGATCTCGACGGGCGCGGCGTGTACGAGATCGCGACCGGCATCGCGTTCTTCGACCACATGCTCGAGTCTTTCACGAAGCACGGCCTCTTCGATCTCCAGCTCTCGGCGAAGGGCGATCTCGGCGTCGACCTGCACCACACCGTCGAAGACACCGGCATCGCGCTGGGGCAGGCCTTCCGCTCGGCGCTGGGCCCGGCCGAGGGCATCCGACGCTATGGGAGCTGCTCGCTGCCCATGGCGGAGGCGAAGGTCGAGGTTTCGGTAGACGTCTCGAACCGTCCTTTTCTCGTGTATCGGGTGGAGCTCGCCAACGACCGCGTCGGCGAGTTCGACATCTCGCTGGTCGAGGATTTCCTCCAGGCCTTCTCCCAGAACGCGGGCGTCGATCTGCACGTCGAGCTCCGTTACGGCAAGAGCCCGCACCACGTCGTCGAGGCAATCTTCAAGGGTCTCGCGCGTTCACTGCGCACGGCCGTCGAGACCGACGCGCGCGTGGAGGGGCTTCCGACGGTGAAGGGTAGTCTCTGAACGCGCAGCCCAGCATTGCGGTCGTCGACTACGGCTCCGGCAACCTGCGGAGCGTGGCGAAGGCCCTCGCGCGCTCGGGCCTGCGGCCCGACGTGACGGGCGACCCGGCGCAGGTGCGCCGGGCGGACGGCGTCGTCCTGCCCGGGGTCGGCGCCTTCGCCGACTGCGCCGCGCACCTGCGGAGCAAGGGCCTCGACGATGCCGTGCGCGCCAGCATCGACGCGGGGCGCCCCTACCTCGGCCTCTGTCTCGGGCTCCAGCTCCTCTTCGAGGAGAGCGAGGAGCACGGGCCGACACCGGGCCTCGGGCTGCTGCCCGGCCGCGTGGAGCGCTTTCCCGAGACCGGTCCGGACGGCCGGCGCCTGCTCGTCCCGCACATCGGCTGGAACGACGTGCGCTTTTCCGGGAACCATCCCATGCTCGCCGGGCTTCCGGCCGAGGATCAGTTCTACTTCGTGCACGCCTACCGCGCGGTTCCGAAGGAGGGGAGCGTGGTGGTGGGAGTGACCGACTACGGCGGCGCCTTCGCGGCGGCCGTCGCGACGGAGAGGATGTTCGCCGTGCAATTTCATCCCGAGAAGAGTCAGTTTGCGGGCAAGCGTCTGCTCGACGCGTATGCTGCATGGGTGAGCGCATGCCGCGGCTGATCGCCGGGCTCGTTCTGCTGTTCGCGCTCGCTGGCTGCGCGCAGGTCGTGAAGACGCAGGCCTTCCCCGGGCTCGAGCAGGCCCAGTCGGGGGTCTCGGCCGTGGCCATCGCACCCTTCGACGCGCGCGGGCGCGGCGGCGTTCCTGCGACGGAAGGCCCCGAGGCCGCGGGGGCGCCCGTGGTCGCGCGACAGGTGGCCGAGGCCATCGCCGCGCGCGGCGTGAGCGTGATCCCGCCCGAAGACGTGGCGCGCGCGCTGCTGAGCGCCGGCATGCCGGCGGACGCGAAGCCCGACCAGATCGCGGCGGTGGCGCAGCAGAAGTTCGGCGCCAACCTGCTGTTGATGGGGCAGGTCTCTCGCTACCGAGACCGGCAGGGTGAGAACCTCGGCGCGTCGTCACCGGCCAGTGTCGGCTTCAGCGTGACCCTCTACCAGGCTCCGGCCGCCACGCGGCTCTGGAGCGCAGGCTTCGATGAAACGCAGGCGCCGATCTCGGCGAACCTCTTCAACATGGGGCGCTACCCGGGCGGCGGCTCGCGCTGGCTCACGGCCGAGGAGCTCTCGAAGTGGGGGGCGGACGGGGTCGCAGACGCCTTCCCCGTTTCCGCGAAGTAGTTGCCCGCTTTCGAGCTGATCCCCGCGATCGACCTGCTCGGCGGCCGCTGCGTGCGGCTGGCGCAGGGACGCTACGACGAGGCCACGGTCTACGGCGACGATCCCGGCGAGATGGCCGCGCGCTTCTGCGCGCATGCCCTTCGCCGGCTCCACGTCGTCGACCTCGACGGTGCGAAGGCCGGACGCCCCGTGAACCGCAGCGCCATCGTGGCCATCGTGGCGGCGGCCAAAGGCGTTCCCGTTCAGCTCGGGGGTGGCCTGCGGACGGAGGCTGCGGTGGAGGAGAGCCTCGACCTCGGCGTCGAGCGCGTCATCCTCGGCACCGCGGCGCTGCGCGACCCCGGCCTCGTGCGCGACTGCGCGCGGCGCTTCCCGGG
>CAYOIG010000740.1:0-4611 GCA_964403915.1 uncultured Myxococcaceae bacterium | reverse complement strand
TTCAGTGCGCGCATCCAGTGCGGCCGAGAGCGGCCGAAGGCCGACTGCGTGCCGATCTCGCCCGTGCGGATGGTCTTCTCCGCGCCGGTGGCCTTCAGCGCGGCCAGCCGCATCGCCCTCGTGCTCGAGCGCCCGGGCCAGGCGGCCGTTCGCGTTCCTGCAGAGCGGGCCGACCCAAAGGACGACGACCCTCTCGTCGACCGCGTGCGCTTCCGCGGACCGTTCGCGCCGGCGGCCCGCTACCGCATCGAGATCCCGGAAGACCTCCGCGACGACGCGGGGCGCGCGCTTCCGAAGCCTGCGCCCGGCGAGCGGGAGATGCGCACGGCCGGCTATCCGCCGCTGGCGAAGTTTCCGGCGCGTTTCGGCATCGTCGAGCTGCACGCGGAGCCCGCCCTGCCCGTGACGCTCCGCGCCCTCGAGCCCGAGGTGACGGCACGCCTGCTCGGTCCGGCAGCCGGCCAGACGCTGCCCGCCCTCGCCACGCGCGTGGCAGAGCCATCGGGCGCAGCGCTTCTCGGCTGGCTGCGCCGCCTCGACGCGGCCTCCGACACCGAGCCCCTGCTCGCGGCGGATGCGAAGGACGTGCGGCGGCTCGCGCTCCCGCTCGCGCCACCGGCTGCCGGCGGCGACTCCGAGGTGATCGGCATCCCGCTCGCGGGCCCGGGGCTCCACATCGCCCAGATCGAGAGCAGGATCCTCGGCGATCGCCTGCTCGATCCCCAGCGGCCGATGTTCGTCTCGGCCGGCGCTCTCGTCACCGACCTCGCCGTCCACTTCGCCTGGGGCCGCGAGTCCTCTCTCGTCTGGGTGACGTCTCTCGCGCACGCCAGGCCCGTTGCCGGGGCGAGCATCGCCGTGCTCGACTGCCACGGCGCGACGCGCTGGGAAGGCACGACCGACGCCGCGGGCGCGGTGCGCATCGAAGGGCTCCCGCCGGAAGGCAATCTCGAGCGCTGCGAGCACGAGAACGATCGCTGGAGCGACTTCGATCAGGGCCTGCTCGTGACGGCCCGCAAGGACGGCGATCTCGGCTTCGTCCATTCGAGCTGGACGAACGGCATCGAGGCCTGGCGCTTCGAGGTGCCGACGAGCTGGTGGGGAGAGTCCGCCCTCACCGGGCACACCGTCTTCGCCCGCACGCTGCTGCGCACCGGTGAGACCGTGCACATGAAGCACGTGCTGCGAGCGCCCGTGATGCGCGGCTTTTCGATCCCTGGCGGCAGCGAGCTTCCCGACGAGGTCGTGATCCGTCACGCCGGAACCGGCGCCGAGTTCGTGCTGCCCGTCGCCTTCGATGCCGGCGGCACGGCCGAGACGCAGTGGCGGATTCCGCCTGCGAGCCGGCTCGGAACCTGGCAGGTTTCGCTGCGCCGCAGCGGCAAGGAGAGCCCGCCCGAGCTCGAGACGGGCTCCTTCCGTGTCGAGGAGTTCCGGCTTCCCTTCATGCGGGGCGTGCTGAGTGCGCCGGCCGAGCCGCTGGTCGGCGCGTCTGCGGTGCCCGTGGACGTCGCGGTGCAGTATCTCTCCGGCGGCGCCGCAGCGAATCTCGAGGTCGAGCTCCGCAGCGAGCTGCGCGTGCGCGAGAGCTTCCCCTTCGACGATGCGCCCGGCCTGCGCGGCTTCGCCTTCGCGCGGGGCCCCGTGCGGACGGGGCTGCGCAAGGGCGGCTTCGACGCTCCCTGTGACGGTGAGGACTGTGCCCCCGATGCGGGCCGCGACGCCACGAAGATCGAGATGAAGCCGCTCCGCCTCGATGCAGCCGGAACGGGCCGTGCCGAGATCCCGGTCGATGCGGCCGGGCGGCCGCGCGAGCTGGCCGTCGAGCTCGCCTGGCACGATCCGGCCGGTGCGCTGCAGACTTCGTCCACGCGCGTTCCGCTCTGGCCCGCCTCGCGCGTGGTCGGCCTGCACCTGGAGGGTGGCTGGGGCAAGCCCGGCGGTGTCCGCACGGTGGCCGTGGTGCTCGATCTCGCAGGCAAGCCCGTGGCCGATGCTCCCGTGAGCGTCGAGGCGTTCGAGCACCGTACCTACACACATCGGCGTCGCCTCGTGGGCGGCTTCTACGCCTACAGCAGCGCCGAGGAGACCCGCGCGCTGCGCCGCTTCTGCGAGGGCAAGACCGATGCGCTCGGGCGCCTCGTCTGCGAAGGCACGATCGAGAATGCCGAGGACGTCCTGCTCGAAGCCCGCACGACGGATCCGCAAGGGCGCATGGCCACGACCCAGGACGAGACCTGGCTCGACACCGGCGACGTGCGCTGGTTCGAGCCGAGCGACGGCGATCGCATGGATCTGCTGCCCGAGAAGCGCGCCTACGAGCCGGGCGAGACTGCGCGCTTCCAGGTGCGGATGCCGTTCCGCGAGGCCACCGCGCTCGTCGCCGTGGAGCGCAGCGGCGTAGGCGAGCACTTCGTCGTCTCGCTCTCGGGGAGCAGCCCCGTGGTCGAGATTCCGATCACGGGCGCCGATGCGCCGAACGTCTTCGTCTCGGTGCTGGCCGTGCGCGGCCGCGTGGGCGACGTGAAGCCGACGGCGATGGTCGATCTCGGCCGCCCGGCCTATCGCCTCGGCATCGCCGAGATCGAGGTCGGCTGGAAGGAGAGTCGCCTCGGCGTCACGGTCTCTCCCGAGCGCGAGGTCTATCGCGTACGCGAGAAGGCCCGCGTCGCCATCACGGTGGCTCCCGAGAGCGGCGTGAAGCTTCCTGCCGGCGCGGAGGTCGCGGTGGCCGCCGTCGACGAGGCGCTGCTCGAGCTGCTCCCGAACCAGAGCTGGGAGCTCCTCTCCGCCATGATGGGGCGACGCAGCTTCGGCGTTACGACGGCAACGGCGCAGGGTCTCGTGATCGGAAAGCGACACTTCGGAAGGAAGGCTCTTCCGCATGGCGGTGGCGGCGGGCGAAAGCCCACGCGCGAGCTCTTCGACACGTTGCTGCTGTGGCAGGGCCGCGTACCCCTCGACTCAAAGGGACGCGCCGTCGTCGAGGTGCCCCTCAACGACTCGCTCACGAGCTTCCGCGTCGCTGCCGTGGCCACGGCCGGCGCCGGCCTTTTCGGCACCGGCTCCGCCTCGATCCGCACGACGCAGGAGCTGATGGTGCTGCCGGGCTTGCCCTCTCTCGTTCGCGAGGGCGACCGCTTCCGCGCGCACTTCACGCTCCGCAACACGACGAAGAGCAGCCTCGACACGGCACTCACGGCGCAGGTGAAGGGCATGGCGACGGCCCTTGCGCCTCTTTCGCAGTCGCTCGGGGCCGGAGAGGCGCGGGAGGTGGCGTGGGAGGTGACGGTGCCGACCGGCGTCGAGACGCTGGAGTGGGAGGTCGTGGTGCAGACCGACGGACGCGAAAGCGACCGGCTGCACGCGAGCCAGCGCGTCGTTCCCGCAGTGCCGGTGCGCGTCTTCCAGGGCAGCGTGGCGCCGCTCGACCCTGCGCTGCGGCTGCCGGTCGAGCGCCCGGCGGGCGCGCTGGCGGGCCGGGGCGGCGTCGAGATTGCCGTCAAGGCACGGCTCGGCGACGGCCTCGAGGGCGTCGAGCGGCGGCTGCGACGCTATCCGTACGGCTGCCTCGAACAGAAGGTCTCGCGCGCCGTCGGCCTGCGCGACCCGGCGCTCTGGCAGGAGGTCGTCGCGTCGCTGCCGGCGCTCCTCGACGAGGACGGCCTCGCGAAGTTCTTCCCGACGCTGCGCCAGGGGAGCCCGGTTCTCACGGCCTACCTGCTCTCGATCTCGAACGAAGCGGGCCTCGTGCTCCCCGATGCCTCGCGCACCGCCATGCTCGACGCGCTCGAGCGCTTCGTGGACGGCAAGCTGACGCGCAGCGCCGTCATTCCCGCACCGGATCTGCCGCTGCGCAAGATCGCGGCCATGGAGGCCCTCGCGCGCTACGGCCGCGCGAAGCCCGCGATGCTCGGCGGCATCCCGGTGGCCCCCACCCTCTGGCCCACCTCGGCGCTGCTCGACTGGATCGGCCTCCTGCGACGCACGCCGGGCATTGCGCGCGGCGCCGAGCGCCTGCGCGAGGCCCGAGCGCTGCTTCGCGCGCGGCTCGTGCTGCAGGGCACCACGCTCGCCTTCACGACGCAGGAGAGCGACGATCTCTACTGGCTGCTCGCCACACCGGACGTGAACGCGGCCCGAGCGATTCTCGAGGGCCTGACGGAACACGCTCCGGCGCAGGAGATGGCGCGCCTCGTGCGCGGCGCCCTCGGACGACAGGCCGGTGGCGCCTGGGACTCGACCATGGCCGACGCATGGGGCGTTCTCGCCCTCGATCGCTTCTCGAAGGCCTTCGAGAGCACACCCGTCTCGGGCGCGGTGGAGGCAACGCTTTCGGGTGTTACGAGGCGCCTCGCATGGGGTGGCGCCAGCCCGCCCGCGACGCGCTTCGACTGGCCGGCCGCTGCGGCAGAGCTCACGCTGCGCCAGGACGGCCCCGGCCGGCCCTGGGCGATGCTGCAGAGCCTCGCGGCCGTTCCGCTCGAGAAGCCCATCTCGAGCGGCTTCACGCTGGCGAAGAGCCTGAAGCCGCTGCAGCAGAGGCAGCCCGGCCGGCTCTCGCGCGGCGACGTCGTGAAGGTGACGCTCGAGGCGACGGCCCAGAGCGGC
>CAYOIG010000739.1:0-2928 GCA_964403915.1 uncultured Myxococcaceae bacterium | reverse complement strand
CTCCCCCTGTGGAGCCGCCGCCCGGCATGGCGCTCGTGCCCGGCGGCTCCTACGAGCCGCTCTACCGCTCGCCGGGCGAGAAGGCCGCGCGGGTCACCCCCTTCTGGCTCGACCGGACGGCCGTCACCAACGCGGACTTCCTCGACTTCGTGCGCAGGGATCCGCGCTGGCAACGCTCGCGCGTGTCGCCCCTGTTCGCCGACGAGGCCTATCTCGACGCATGGTCCGGCGATCTCGAGCTCGGCACGGGCGCCCTGCCGGAGCAGCCCGTCACCTTCGTCTCCTGGTTCGCTGCGATGGCCTACTGCCGCAGCCTCGGCAACCGCCTGCCGACCGAGGCCGAGTGGGAGCTCGCTGCAGCGCCTCCCAGCGAGGCCCCGGCTGCGCGAGAGGAAACGACGCGCCGCATCCTCGCGTTCTACGGGCGGCCCCGCACGCAGCTTCCGCGTGTTGGAAGCACACCGGCGAACGCGCTCGGCCTGCAGGATCTCCACGGCGTGATCTGGGAGTGGGTCGAGGATTTCAATGCCGGCTTCGCGAGCGCCGACAGCCGGAAGCAGGGCGACAAGGAAGCAGAGCTCGTTTGCGGTGGCGCGGCGGCAGCGGCGGGCGATCCGTCGGACTACGCCACCTTCATGCGCTACGCGTTTCGCACCAGCCTCGAGGCGACACACGCACTGCACCATCTCGGCTTTCGCTGCGCAAGGAGTCTTCCATGACACGCCGTCTCTTCCTCGTGGTCGCTGTCTCGGTAGCCCTCGCGGTCGCTGTCGCGCCGGCCGTGGCCGAGCCCGACTCCGCGGACCCGGGTGCGGGCGAGCACGAGCACCATCAGCATCACGTCCACGAGAACCTCGCCGGCGACGCACCGCTGCCGGGCCGCTCGGTCTATCAGCTGGCAGGAGCGTGGACGGATGCCGCAGGCAGGCCTTTCCAGCTCTCCGCCCTGCGAGGCAAGCCGGTGCTGGTGCTGCTCTTCTACGGCACCTGCCAGTCGGCCTGTCCCGTGCTCGTGCACGACCTGCAGCGTGTCGACGAAAAGCTCTCACCCGAGGAGCGCGCGGGCCTGCAATACCTGCTCGTGACCTTCGATCCCACGGTGGATACGCCGGAGCGCCTCGCGGCCTACGCCAAGGAGCACGGCCTCGCGAGCGATCGCTGGACGCTCGCCCGTGGCACTCCCGACCAGGTGCGCGAGCTCGCCGCAGTGCTGGGCGTCAAATACCGTGCGACGGGCGACGGACAGTACAGCCACACCCAGCGCATCACGCTCCTCGACCGAGATGGCGTCGTCAGCGAGAAGTTCGACGGTATGGACCGTCCTATCGACCCGATCGTGGACGCTGCGCGGCGATCCGTTGCAGCAGCGCCGGCCGGGGCTCGCTGACCTCGAGATCCTCGTATGCGAGGACGTGCAGCCTGCCGCGCACGACCTCCAGCAGCTCCCCCGATGCGAGCAGGAAATCCGGGTTCGAAGGCTTTCCGAAGCGCTCGTTTCCCGCCGCGAACGTCTCGTAGAGCAGCAGACCGCCAGGAGCCACGGCATCCACCAGCGCGCTGAGCAGGGGGCGATAAAGGTAATTCGTGACGACGACCGCGGCAAAGCTGCGGCCGGCGAGCGGGAAGGGCGCGGCCGTCTCGAGATCGACCGCGAGCGCCTCCACGCGAGCGTCGCGTGCGAGGTCGCCGAGACCGGAGAGGTCGCGGTCGACGGCGGTCACCGGATGGCCGCGTGCGGCGAAGAAGCGTGTGTGACGGCCGCTGCCGCAGGCGAGATCGAGCACGACGCCGCCGGCCGGCACGAGCGGCGCGAAGCGCTCGATCCACGGCGAGGGGGCGTTTCGAGGGGCGCGCAGACTCATGCAAACCTCGGCATTCGCAGCATACCGTTTCTGCGTGCACGGCCGCCGCGGGCTTGAGATGGCCTCCGTCTCGTCTAGACTGGATGCCGCCAGGCCAGGCGGGCGTGCGCAGGGCGTTCGTGCCGAGCATCGAGGAGCGCGATGACGACGCCGAGCGTGGAGCGCACCGGGCTCGTCTTTGCCGCGCTCTGCGCCGTGAGCGGCGCCTTCGTGCCCGGCGTGGCGAAGCTCAGCACGGGACGAGCCGATCCGCTCGCCGTGGCGGCGCTGACGACGCTCTTCGGTGCGGCGGCGGCGGCCCTGGTGCTCGGTGTCCGGGGAGAGCTGACGCTTCTGCTCCGCAGGGAGCTTGCACCGCGTCTCGTACTGATCGGAGCGCTCGGGACGACCCTCGCCTTCTTTCTCTACTTCGAGGGCGTTCGGCGGACGAGCGCCATCGACGCGGCGCTCTGCCTCCAGATCGAGCCCGTGTACGCCATCCTGGTCTCGTGGCTCGTGCTCGGACACCGGCCGACGCTGCGGCGTGTTGGCGCCGTAGCGATCCTGCTGGCGGGGATATTCCTGGCCGTGCGGGGCGGCGGCTTCCAGGATCCGCTCGGCGTCGGACTACTTCTCGCGACGCCCCTGTGCTGGCAAGCCTCCCATCTGGTCGTGCTGCGCGGGCTCCAGGGCGTGACGCCGTCGGTGCTGACGGGCGCGCGCTACCTCTATGGCGGCGTCCTGCTCTCGGCCGGCTGGCTGGCGAGCGGTGGCGCGGCATCACTCCCGACGGGTGACGCGCTGTCGAAACTGCTGCCGGTGCTCGCCGTCCAGGGTGTGGTGCTGAGCTACGTGGGCACCTTGCTCTGGTATCAGGCCATCGTCCGCCTCGATCTCGCGCGTGCAACGGCCATCGTGGTGCCCTCCGTTCCCGTGCTCTCGCTTTTCGTGACCTTCGTTCTCGTGGGGGAGGTGCCGACCGCGGCCCAGTGGGTGGGCATGGCCCTCACCGTGGCCGGCGTCTTCGCCTTCGTGACGGCCCCGCACGCGATCGAGGCCCGCGAGCGCATCCCTTCGCAAACGGCGC
>CAYOIG010000738.1:0-1821 GCA_964403915.1 uncultured Myxococcaceae bacterium | reverse complement strand
GTGCCCCGCAAGACTGCAGAGGACGACAGCGAGGCCGGCGCGGATGCGCTCGCGGCGGGTGGTGCCGCCGGCGTGGCCGGCCTGCAGGACGGCGGTGCGGACGACCTCTCGGCCGGCGACGACGGCGATGCCGTGGCCGCCGCGCTGGCGCAGCTCGGTGGCGGCGAGAAGGACGAGACGCTCCTGCCCGCGCAGCGGCTCGAGCAGGCCCCGCTCGATGCGCTCTACGAGGACGACCGCGCCGGCGCGCTCGTGACGCTGCTGCGTGAGCTCGACGCCGTGAGCGACGAGACCCGCTACCGCGAGCTCGCGCGGGAGGCCGCGGTGCGTGGCGCCGCCCTCTCGGACGATGGCCTCGAAGCCGAGGGGTACCGCGCGATCCTCGTGCTCGCCGCCCACGGCGCGGACGCCGCACGCAGCGAGGCCATTCGCACAACGGCCCTCGAATGCCTGCGTGAGCTGGCCCGCGGCGCGCGTCTCGACGCGCTCGTCGAGCACGCCTGCGCTCCCGGCGAAGGCGTCAGTCTGCGCGCGGCGCAGATCCTGCTGCAGCTCGGCGCCACGGCCGCGCCCGCCCTGCTCCGGCGCGTCGAAGCCGAGCAGGATCTCGACCGGCGCGGCCAGCTCTTCGGAATCCTCATCGCCATGGGCGACGCGACGACTGCCGATCTTTGCGCTGCGATGCAGAGCGGCGAGCGACGGCGCGCGGGCCTGGCCGTACGGCTTGCCGGTGAGATGCAGAATGCGGGCACGGTCGGAGACCTCGCGGCGCTGCTCTCCCATGAGGATCTCGATCTGCGCCGCGAGGCCGCGAAGGCCCTCGTCCGCGTCGGCTCCCCGGAAGCCATCGAGGCGCTGGTCGCAGCGTTGCGCAGCCCGCAGGAGGGCATGCCGGGCCATGCAGCCTTCTGTCTCGGCGTGGCCGGCGGCACGCGCGCTCTCGAAGTGCTCCTCGCCACGGCGCGACGCGAGGGCGGCGCCGAGACGCTCGACCTCGCACGCGAGGCCGTGCGCGCACTCGGCCGCATGGGCCGCCCCGAAGCCGTCCCCGTGCTCGCGAAGCTGCTGGAGCGCAGGAGCCTGCTGCGGCGGCGGAGCGTGCGCGAGCTTCAGCTCGCCGTGGTGTCTGCGCTGGCGAAGCTGCCGGGCGCTCCCGCCCGCGCAGCCCTCGAGCACGCCACGCGCCGCGGCGACGCCGGCGTGAAGGAGGCGGCACGGCAGGCCCTCGCCCGCGCCGGCTCCACTCCGGCTGAAGCCGCCAGCACCCGATCGGCGGGTGCATGAGCGACAGCCGCACGCAGCTCATGGGCGTGCTGCAGCAGCTCGCCGGCGCGCTCCGGAGCGCGGATCTCTACCCGCAGGGACATCCGGCGGTGCATACGCCGCTGCGTCACGTCGCCTCCGCGCTCGCCACGCTGCTACGCGATCGCGACCGCATCACACTCGGGCTGGTCGACGACGTGCTCGTCCTCGACGAGATCCCCTTCTACGATGCTGCGGAGCGCTTCAAGGCGGTCTACGCCACGCTCGTCGAGCGCAAGCTCGAGGCGATCCACTTCCTGAGCGGGGTCTCGCTGACCGAGCTCGAGCGTCTTCTCGTCGTGCTCTCGCCCCGCGGCCCGCACGCCGGCGAGAGCGTCCCTGACGCGGCCAAGAAGCACGCGCTCACCCACCTCTCGTTCGTCGAGAAGCTGGACGACGAGGAGGATCCGCGCGCCCGGGCGCAGGCGACCTATCACGACTCGCTCGGCATCGTGGTCGATCTCATGTCGGAGCTGCGGCTCGGCCGCATCCCGAGCTCGGAGCGAGCCGTACGCGTGA
>CAYOIG010000737.1:0-2633 GCA_964403915.1 uncultured Myxococcaceae bacterium | reverse complement strand
TTTGCGCGATGGATCTCGAGGTCGCGCTCGCCGAGAGCGAGCGCCTCGGCGACCCTTTCTGCCGGAGAGAGCGCAGCCACACGCTCTTGCTCGCGCCGCCGCAGATCGTCGGCCACCGATGCCCGTCGCATGGCCCTAGCTTGGCACTCCCCTGCGGCCGCGGCGAGGGCCGAAGCCGGCGGCAGGCTCCTCCCACCCCGCCCTCGACGCCAGCACCGCCGGCCTCGTCGGCGTCCATTCGGTAGCCTCGCGCCAATGGCCGCGACAGACGCAGATCTATTCGCCCGCCTCGGCGCGGCCGCGCGGCAGCAGCCCGAGATCGTGCTCGCCGTCGTCTTCGGCTCGCTCGCGCGTGGCGAGGCCGGTGCGCACAGCGACGTAGACATCGCGATCGGTCTTTCCTCCGCGGGCACCTCGAGGCGCGGCGCGATCGAGGCCGAGCTGGGCCGTGCGGCGGGGCGCGAGATCGATCTCGTCGACCTCGACGGGGCTCCGCCCCAGCTTCGCTTCGAGATCGCGCGCGACGGCCGCCTGCTCTACGAGAGAACTCCCCACGCCTGGGCCGACTTCCGCGCCCGGGCCATGATCGACTGGTGGGACTGGGCACCGACGGCAAGAAGGATCCACCACGCCGCGGCCGAGCGGCTTCAAAGGCTGGCCTCCCGTGGTTCGCGCTGACGTCGTTGGGCGCAAGGTTGCACGCGCCACGGTGTGGCTCGCAGACGCGAGCGCCATCCTGTCTCGGCCCCGCGAGGAGTACGTCGCCGATCGCCGGCAGCGCGATCTCGCGTCGTTCTACCTCCAGCTCGCGATCCAGGAGGCCATCGATCTTGCGGCCCACTGGATCTCGGAGGAAGGCTGGACGCCTCCGGCAGACGCCAGCGCCACGTTCGATGTCCTCGCAGAGCGGGGCGCCATCGATCGCGAGCTCGCCACGGCCATGCGCGCAGCGGTCGGTGTTCGGAACCGGATCGCGCACGGCTACGCCGGCCTCGACCACGATCGTCTTCATGCCGAGGCGTCAGCGGGCGTTCGAGGCGTGGAGCGTTTTCTCGCTGCGATTGCTGCGGCCGCCCGGATCTGATCCCGCTCTCGCTCGCGGCGCTCATCCAGGCAGGCTCTTCGCGCGCAGGAGCTTCGCCGGCGGCTCGCGAACGCGGTTGCGGGCGCGGGCTCCACAGATCAGGATTCGGTACTGGATTCGATCCTTTCCCGGAAAGGAGATGCCCCGCATGGCTCGCCGGCGCGACGTCAGGCCCATCACCTACCTGAAGAGTCGCACCGCCGACCTCGTGCGCGAGGTCACCGAAGGCGGCCACGCCGTGACGATCACGCAGAACGGAGAGGCGAAGGTGGTCGTGATGGACGTCGACACCTACGACCGCTGGCGAGCGGCGATGGCGCTGCTCAAGCTGATCGCGCAAGCGGAGTCCGGCGTGCAGGGTGGGAGGTCATTGAAGCAGGTCGACGTCTTCCGCCGCGCCGAGGAGGCCATCGGAAGGCGTCGCGGCGGTGGCTGAGCGCCGCTTCCGCGTCGAATGGGCCGAGGCGGCCGCTCGAGATCTCGAGGAGATCGTGAGCTTCGTCGCAGTCGACTCTCCGGCGAATGCGCAGCGCCCGCTCGCGACGTTTCGGGAGAAGGCATCGAGTCTCGAGACCGTCCCCGGCCGAGGGCGCGTCGTGCCCGAGCTCTCGCGGTTCGGCATGCGGACCTGGCACGAGCTCGTCGTGAAGCCGTACCGCATGGTGTACCGCGTGTCCGGAGACACCGTGATGGTGCTCGCACTCTTCGACGGCCGGCGCGATCTGGAGGATGTGCTGCTCGAGCGGCTGTTGCGCAGCGCATGACACGCGGTGCCCGCGCCCACACGCAGGCGCCGCTGCGCCGCCGGGCACGGCCCCGACCACGGCGGCGTCGTTGCCGAGCTCGGCGGCGAGGCGGCTCTCGCCGCTCGCTTGCGCGCGCTCCGTCGCGACGGCTCATCCTTGCAGGCTCTTCGCCCGCGGCATCAGGGCAAGCGCAGCTCACGGCAGAACGTTCGAAACGGGAGAACCATCGCGGCCCCGGTTTCGTAGTGGCGGTCACCGAGGTGGACCTGGAAGAAGCGCGGTATCGCGGTGCGCTCGGCGAAGTAGCGGATCGCGGGGCTCACGCCGCGTTCGCCGCTCTTGCACTCGACCGCGAAGAGCGGCTTCCGGTCCTTCAGGACGACGAAGTCGACCTCCCGTTTGTCCGTGTCACGCAGGAAGCGCAGCTCCATCGCGTGTCCCTCCGCGTCCTCGATCAAGTGGCAGTACTTGAGGAGCTGGCTCGCAACGAGATTCTCGAAGCGAGCCCCACCCTCTGGCGCCATCGACCAGTCCCAGAGGTAGAGCTTCCGCTCCTTCTTCACGGCACGCACCTTCGGGGCGCCGAACGGAGAGATGCGGAAGCAGAGGTAGAGGTTCTCGAGGATCGTGATCCAGCGCTCGACCGTCTTGTGATCGACCTCGAGATCCTCGCGCAGGCCCTTGATCGAGAGCGGGGAGCCTACGCGAGCCGGCAGCAGATCGACGAGCCGCTCCACGAGGGAGATCTCGCGGACCTGCTCCAGGTCGCGCAGATCACCTCGCACGACGCGCGTGATGCGGTC
>CAYOIG010000736.1:0-5693 GCA_964403915.1 uncultured Myxococcaceae bacterium | reverse complement strand
GGATGGCTTCGTAGAAGGCGTGGGTGCAGATCCCGATCGAAGCCCAGCCGAGGTTGAACTTGCCGATGTTCACGGTGTTGAGCGCAGCGTTCCAGGCCTCCTGCCCGCGCGAGAGCAGGTCTGTCTCGCGCACCGGGTAGTCGTGCAGCGCGTACTCCGACACGAAGTTCTGGCTGTGCACGACGTTCTGGACGCACTCGTAAGCCGGGTGCTTCGGGTCGGCGGAGAAGAAGCAGTACTCGTCCGAATTCGCGAACCGGCCGAAGGTGGAGACTCGCGCCGCCGCATTTCCGTTTCCGATGTAGTATTTGGTGCCGTTCGCGAGCCAGCCCCCCTTACCGTCGGGCGTGAGCCTCATCTCGGTCGAATAGAGATCGGCCCCGTGTGCACGCTCCGAGAGACCGAACGCAAATATTCCGCCCGCCTCGAGCTGCCGTGCGGTGTCGCGCTTCAATGCCTCGTTGTCGCTCATCCAGATGGGCCCGAGCCCGAGCACCGACACCTGCCAGGTGTACCAGTACTGGAGTCCGTAGAAGCCCAGGATCTCTGCGAACTCGCAGATCCGCCACGTGTCCCAGCGCGCATCCGGGGCGCCGTAGCCCGAGGGCGTGCAGATCGTCGCGAACAGGCGCTCCTTGCCGACGAACTCGAGGAAGTCCGCGTACCACGTGGCTGCGTGATCGTCGCACTTGATCTGGCGCAGCCCCTTGCGCTCGAAGAAGTCGATCGTCGCGAGCATCGCCTCGCGAGAGCGCTCGTCGGGGTACTTGCGGTCGTGCTTCCGGGGGTTGAGGAGGATCATCGGCGGGCTCTCCTTTCGGCCGGTTTCGAGTGGGACGGATCACTCGCAGGAATCGAAGCGCAAGGTGATGGTGTCCGGTCCCGGCCCGTCACCGAACATTCCGAGCGCGACTCCAAGCCGCTGCACGGCGTACTTCTCCTGACGCAGATCGAACGTTCGGCGATTTGCGATCGAATCCTCGACGATCCGCGGCACCACGCATCGCTTCGCTCCCGCGCGCAACAACTCGAGCTTCGCGCCGTCGATGTCGTGTCGCTGCGCCTTGGATCGTGGCATCGAGACCCATGCGGCGCCGTCGTGATCGACGACCCACAAGCGAAGCTCGGCGCCCGGGGCGTAGAGGACGACGACCTCCTCGGCCTCCGCGAAGGCGCCGTAGAGAGCGAGGAAGAGCGCGATCGGTGACGCGACCAGTGCGATGCCGCGCGCAATGGCCGGCGTGCCGCGCACGAGCAGCACTCCGGAGATCGCGAAGCAGAGCAGCCCGCCGACGACTCCTCGCCCGGGGATTCCGTAGGGGCCCGCATGCTGGAGGGGAACGAGGAATGCGGCCAACCCGGCACAGAGCGCCAGCCCGCCCACGATCGATGCCACGATGGATCGAGACTTCGGGTCACTCATCGAACTCCTTCTCGGCTCGACTTCTGGTGAATCGTCTTCCCGATCGGATTGCGCTCCGGCTCACGCGGCCTTGCGAAAGGCGTCCACGATCTCCTTACAGTAGCGCTCGACGTGTGCGACGAGATGCGGCGCGGTCTTCCCCAGACGGACGACCACGAGATCGAGCTTTGGGCTGATGAGCACGCGCTGCCCGCCCATGCCGTGGCAGCAGAAGAGCCCGAGGCTCCCGGGGATCGTCCAGAAGTGCGCGCCGTAGAGCCCCGCGGATTGGGGGCTCGGAGTGCGTGAGTAGTCCACCCAGCCTGCGGGCAGGATCCTCTCTCCGTCCCAGAGGCCGTCGCGCAGATAGAGCTGGCCAAAGCGTGCGAAGTCGCGGCCGCTCGCGTAGCAGTGGCTCGAACCGATGAAGTTGCCGGCCTGATCGAACTTCGGGGACGCAGTCGTCATGCCGAGCGGGTCGAAGAGCTCGCGCTGCATGAAATCACGCATCGCCTTCTCGCGCGCGCGAGGGTCGGTCGCATCGTCGCTCACGACGTCTCCCACGAGACGAGCGAGCAGGTTGCTCCCGCCACTGTTGTAGTTCCAGAGCTCCTCCGGCTCCGCCACCTTCGGCAACGCCGATGCGAAGCCCGCCACGTCGGACTTGCCGTTGCCGAAGAGCATCGGAATGACGTCGGACTCCTCCGCGGGCCAGTAGCGGACCGATCCTCCGCCGAGATGTTCGGCCTCGCGAAAGCGCAAGCCATCCACCATGCGCAGCATCTGATCGATCGTGATCCGGCGCCGCGGGTCGCCCGCTCCCCACTCCGGGACGGGCATCGGCGCCAGGATGTCGAGCCGACTCTGCCGGACGAGGATGCCGACGAGACTCTGGGTGATGCTCTTCGCCATCGACCAGGACAGGAATGCACTGTTGGGCGTCGCATCATGCGCGTGGCGCTCGGCGACGATGGCCCCATGCTGCACGATCACGACGGAATGGGTCCGCTCGAGATCCTCGGGCTCGGGCAATCGAAACGCGCGATCGAGGAGAGCCTCGAGGGAGGCGCGGTCGACCCGGGGATCGAGATCGGCCTCGGGCCAGGATTCGGTGGGCCAGGAGACCCCGGCGGGCTGGGGAGGCAGGGGAAGCAGGGACATGGGAACCCCCTCGCTGGAGTCTACCCGACGAAATCTCATCGTCGGGCGGCGTGTGGTCCGCTGGTTCTTGTCGGCGACGAAGAACGTGGTCTCCGCACGCCGGATCAGCTGCGCCCACTTCTCGGGGCTCCACTTCTCGGCTTCGCGTTCGAAGAGCAGTTGGAAGCCTTCGTAGGCGAAGTTCTTCCCGAAGCTGCGGTCGTGGTAGGGGTGAGTGGGGCCGTCGTCGAACTCGAGCGTGTCGAGATACCACTCCGCGTAGGGGTTCTCGCGGAAGTATCGGTCGAAGCCTCCCTCGGAGATGATGCGGAACGGATCCTTGCGCGAGGCCGCCCAGCCGGGCACGGAGTAGAGGCACCAGTGGGCGGAGGTCCCGAGCCTGGCGTCCTGGTACCCGTCCGGCAGCGGATGGCGCCGCAGCGACTCGAGGGTCGGCTCGTAGCGCTGCGGCTGCGATGCAGCCGAGACGAGGCGCCTGGCCCGACCCTGAACCGCCTTGCTTCGGTGCCGGGCTGCGTGTCGCTCTCATTCTCGGCATTCTCTCTCGCGTCTTACGATTCCGTGTCACAAGCGCATCCCGGCCTGCGTTGATGCTGTGAACCCGCACGGAGGCCCGAAGCCATGGCCGCGACCGCCCTCTCCAATCTCACTTCCCAACTCCCCTCGTCCGGGGGGCGGCTCGTCGCCCTCGACGGGCGTCCGCTGCCGCTGCAGGGCACGGAGCTGCGCGTGCGCGCGACGGGGGGACTCGCGCGGGTCGTCCTCGAGCAGCTCTTCCGCAACGTCCACGCGGAGCCGCTGCGGGCGCTCTATCAGCTGCCCCTCCCGGCCGACGGCGCCGTGTCGGGCTTCGCGTTCCGCATCGGTCCGCGGCGGGTCGTGGGTGAGGTGGACCGGAAGGCCGCGGCGCGGGAGCGCTTCGAAGCGGCCCTGGTGGAGGGCCGCACCGCGGCCCTCCTCGAGCAGGACCGCTCGAGCCTCTTCAGCCAGGAGATCGGAAACATCCCGCCGGGCAGCGAGGTGGTGGCCGAGATCGAGATCGACCAGCGCCTGCGCTGGCTGGACGAGGGGGCGTGGGAGTGGCGCTTCCCCACGGCCGTGGCGCCGCGATACGCCGGAGGCGAGGGCATGACGCCCGACGGCGCTCGCGCTGCGGTAACGGTGGCCGATCCGAAGGGTGCACCCATCGAGGCCCGCGCGCGACTGCGGCTCGAGATCGGAGACCGCGCGGTCGATGCGGCGGCCGTTGCATCGGCGTCGCACGCGCTCTCGGTCACGGGCGGTGCGGCCGGGCTGCTGGTTTCGCTCGCGGGCGACGGCGCCGCGCGCCTCGATCGCGATCTCGTGGTTGCCTGGCCCGTGGCTGCGGAGCGGGCGGCCCTCGCCCTCGCGACCTTTCGCGCAGCGCGCAAACGCAGCACGAACGCGGCCGACGGCGCCTACGGACTCCTCACCCTCGTGCCACCGCGAGACGCGTTCGACGAGCCGGCCCTGCCGCGCGAGCTGGTCGTTCTGCTCGACACCAGCGGCTCCATGAGCGGCGAGCCGCTGGCGCAGGCCAAGGCCGTCGTCGGCGCGCTCATCGCGAGCCTTCGCGACGAAGATCGCCTCGAGCTGATCGAGTTCTCGACGGAGCCGCGGCGCTGGAAGCGCGGCCTGGTGGCGGCGACGGCGCGCGCGCGCGGCGAGGCGCTCGAGTGGCTCGGCGCGCTCGAGGCCGGGGGCGCGACGGAGATGGTGAAGGGCATCCTCGCGGCCATGACGGCGGCACGCAGCGGCGCCCAGCGGCAGGTGGTGCTGGTGACCGATGGGCTCATCGGCTTCGAAGAGAAGGTCGTGCGCGAGATCCTGCGGCACCTGCCCGGCTCCACGCGGTTTCACACCGTCGGCGTCGGCTCCAGCGTGAATCGCACCCTCACGGCGGGAGCAGCGCGCGCGGGACGCGGCGCCGAAGTGATCGTCGGCTGCGGAGAAGATCCGAAGCCCGCAGCGGCGCGCTTGCTCGCGCGTACGAGCCGGCCCCTGGTGACGCAGCTCGAGGTCTCGGGCACGGCGCTGCTGGAGCACGCACCGGCGGCATTGCCGGATCTCTTCGCCGGCGCACCCGTCCTGCTCTCGCTGCAGCTTCGCCCGGGAGGCGGCCAGCTCGCGGTCAGGGGCCGGTGGGCCGGTGGTGTGTGGGATCAGCGTCTCGAAGTGCCGGCGGTAGAGTCCGGCCAGGGAGAGGCCGCGGTCGCAGCCCTCTTCGGGCGCGAGAAGGTGGAAGACCTCGAGGCGCGAGCCGCGGCGGGCGAGCGGGAGGGGATCGACGCCGAGATCGAGCGGCTCGGCCTTGCGTTCCAGATCGCGACGCGCCTCACGTCGTGGGTTGCGATCTCGGAGCAGCCGTCCGTCGATCCGGGGGCTCCGATGCTGCGCGAGCGCATGCCCCATGAACTGGCGGATGGAATCTCCGCGGAAGGGCTGGGGCTGCGGCACGTGGTTCCGGTGATGTATCGCGCAGCACAGGCCCAGCCTCCCATTCCGGCGGCGATGGCCTTCAAAGCGTTGGATTCCGTGAGATTCTGCATGGCACCGCAGGCCGAACGGCCGCGGGATATCCAAGCCCGGATGGCCGGGCCCGACAGCGGATCCGGGCCTCCTCAGCCCTTCTTCGACGAAATGGACGCATGGCGCGCCTCCGGCGTTCTCCTCGCGCGCATCGTGCTGCGGGACGGGCGCAAGCTCGTGTTGGAGCTCGAGCTGCCGGAGCTCATGGAGTGGGCGCCAGGCGGGCGCGTGGCCCTCCTGCTGGGCTCGGGAGAGACCGTCGACGCCGCCGTCGACGCCGTGCACTCGACGCAGCCCGCGCGCATCGCCGCCGGCCGCACGGTGCGGTTGGTTCTCGAGGCTGCGGAGGAGATCGGGGACCGTGCTCTGCGCGCGGTACTCGCCGAGATCGGAGGCCGGCCGTTCTCGATCCAGGTCTCTCCTTGAAGGAAGACCTGGACGGGTATCTACCCGCCATCGTTGCCGGCGACACCGACGCCTTCGGGCGCTGGCTCGCCGGCTCCGAGCGGCCGCTGCGCGCGAGCCTCCGCAGCTTCGCCGTGCGCCTCGACACGGAGGCCGTGCTGCAGGAGTGTCTGCT
>CAYOIG010000735.1:0-4412 GCA_964403915.1 uncultured Myxococcaceae bacterium | reverse complement strand
TCCCGACGCCGGCAAGGCCGAGACAGGCATCCGAGAGCGAGCAGGCCAGTCGGTCGGCGGTGACCGAGGCAGCGGCCTCCGTCGCGGCCACGCGGCGCGGAAGCAGGCTGGCGCGCAGCACGTCGCCCCCAACGGCCGCGGTGGGCGTCAGCAGACCGAAGGCGTACCCCGCGAGATAGGCGCCGAAGAGCCGGCGCAGCCCGGGCGCCTCGCCCGCAGCGAAGCAGCGCTGCCAGCCCCACGCGTGCAGCAGGTGCTCGACGCCCGCCAATGCGACGACGACCGGGGCGGCCGGCCCGAGGGTGTGCGCCAGCTCCCAGAGCCTTTCGACGCCCGCGCGACCGAGGAGCCAGAAGAACCCGAGCGCGCCCGCGAGGAGCGCGAGGATATGTAGAGACCGGCGCAGCCGGTGGCTCGCGCCTTCCCACCCCGTCAGGAGCCGCGGCCCGGGGGCGGCCCGGCGTCTCCGCGCGACCCTTCGAGCTGGAGATCCTCCTCCCAGCGCGGCTCCGGCTCGAGCGGCATCGCCAGCCAGAGGGCGATGTAGAGCAGCACCGCGACGCCTCCCGAGAGCAGTGCTCCGAGCGCGAAGCACAGCCGTACGATCGTCACGGAGATCCCGAACTGCTCGGCGAGCCCGATGCACACTCCCGCGATCACGCGATCGTGCCGCCGCCGCACCCACGCCGCCGAGAGCAGGGACGACGCTGCCGGATCCACCAGGCTGCCGCAGAAGCGACACTTGAGCGCCTCGGAGCGGATGCTCTCGGCGCAGTACGGACACTGTTTGGTGTCGCTCACGATTCCTCCATGGGCTGCCGCCGTCCGGCCACGACGGCCAGCGGGATCGCACCGTACAGCACGCCGAATGCGAGCAGGACGGGAGCGAAGTAGACGAGGCCGAGCCAGCCGAGAACCGGCCCCGGCAGCCAGGGCGCGAGAACGGCCCTGCCCGCCCACGCAACGAGCCACGCATGGCCGACCGCCACCGGCAGCGCGAGCAGGCCGAGCAGCGCCGCGCGAACGAGGTCGCGGCCGAGGCCGCGCAGCGGCGCCGGTGCGCGCGCCGCGCGCTGCGCACGGAGCGCGCGCAGCGCGGCAATCTCGCAGGCTGCCCGGGCCGCGGGGCGGAGCGCCGGCACCTGCACCGCCGCGAGGTGCTCGTGCGCCGCACGCAGCTCGCGCGCGAAGCGACCGCAGGCCTCGCAGCCGCCGGCATGCGCCGTAGCCTCCTGCCCGGGCGCAGCCTGCGCCAGGAAAGCCGTGGTGAGCTGCTCCTGCGCCTCTTCACAGCTCATCCGGCGCCTCCCAGGCTTCGCCGCAGCACCGCCACTGCCGCGTGCAGCCGACTCTTCACGGTGCCCCGCGCAATGCCGAGGGCCTCGGCGATTTCCGGCTCGCTCATGCCGTCGTAGTAGCGGAGCAGCAGGGTCTGACGCAGGCGCTCCGGAAGCTCAGCGAGGCGGCCGCGCAGATCGACCCGCGCGATGCTGCGGGCCTCGGGCGCACCCGCCGCGGCGAGGCCCGCCGGGAGGCTAACGTGTGGCCCTCCCCGTGCCCGAACGCGGCGATAGCGGTCGCGCGCCACGTTGGTTGCGATCCCAAAGGCCCAGGCGCGGAACCGCCGCGAAGCGTCGAAGGCAGCCGCCGAGCGCACGATTCGCACCCAGCTCTCCTGCGCGAGGTCCTCCGCCTCGGCAGCGTCGCCGCACAGCCGCGCGAGGTATGCGTGCAGCGGGTCCGCATGACGCGCGACGAGCGTGCGCAAGGCAACCTCTTCTCCGCGCGCGACGGCCTGCATCAGCTCCTCGTCGGACTCCATGCGTCGGACGCTCCGTCCTTGTCGCCCGCGGTTCGGGCGGGCCGCGGGGTTGCCCGCCGCTCGCGCGGCGACTCGCCGAAGAGCGTGCGCAGCGCCTCGGCCACACGGTCGAAGCCCGAGTCCGCTCCCGGCTCCCGCGGAATCACGAACCAGAGCGCAGCGTAGAGCAGCACGCCGACGCCGTGAACGAAGGCGAGGAGCACGAAGCCAGCCCGCACCAGGCTGACCGAGACGCCGAGATTCTCGGCCAGGGCACAGGCGACTCCGGCGACCTTTCGCTCCGGGTAGTCCCGATGCCAGGCCCGCGGGTCGCGCACCCCGCCCTCCAGGCGACTCGCACAGTGGGGGCATTTGCGGGCCGCGTCCGACACGGTCTCGGCGCACCAGGGGCAGATCTTCTCGCTCATGGATCTCGGTCCTCCTCCTTCCCCGCCCGGGCCCGGGGAGCTGGGCATTCCATCCCGCCTGCTCTCTCTACGCAGCAGGCCGCCAAACGGTTCACGCCCGGCCGGGGGAGCCTGACGGCGCCGGCCCACCGGACGCGAGTCACGAACCTGGACTCACGTCTCGTCTTCTTGACGTGGTACCGTTATTCGGTACCGTTTTGTGAATGGCGAGACGCCATGACCGAGCGCTCGCTGCAGTGTTCTCGAGTGAGGCGTGATGGCAACGATGCGATTCGACGACTACGTGGCCCGGGTCGAATACGACGCGGAGGAGAGGCTGTTCCGGGGGCGTGTGCTGAACATCCCGGATACGGTGACGTTCTACGGAGCCTCGGCGAAGGATCTGGAGCGAGAGATGAGGCGCTCGATCCGCACCTATCTCGAGGTCTGTCGCGAGCGCGGCATCGATCCGGCCAAGCCGTTCTCAGGACGGTTCAACCTGCGGCTCACACCTGGACAGCACCGGGCGATCTCGAGTGCTGCGGCGGTCGCTGGCAAGAGCCTGAATGCCTGGGTCGCTGAAGCGCTGGAGCGGGAGGCCGAGCGCGCGCTGGACTCGTGACGCCCAGATCGGGCGGGCGCACGCGGCAGGGCCCCGATTCTGCGCCGAAGCTCGGGGAGCAGCCTCGGCGCTCCCTCGGCAACCTCGTCAGCGCATCTCGTGGCCGCCGTTCACGTCGAGCGACTGGCCGGTGATGGCGCGGGAAAGATCCGAGGCGAAGAACACGACCGCGCCGGAGATCTCCCGGGAATCCGGGATCCGTCCGAGCGCGATCTGGGCGGCAACCTCGTCGTAGACCACCCGCGGATCGACCCCACGCTGCTTCGCCTGGTGCGCGAAGTAACCCTCGAGGCTCGGGCCCCAGATGTAACCGGGCACCACGGAGTTGACGCGGATGCCGTAACGACCCAGCTCGCGTGCCAGCCCCTGGGACGCGGCGAGCAACGCGCCCTTCGAGGCGGCGTAGCTCAGCATGGTCGGCAGCACCCGGCGCACGATCATCGAGTTGATCATCACGATCGAGCCGCCCTCCTCCTTCATCGCGGGCAGCACAGCCTGCGTGAGCTGCAGCGTGCCGAAGAGATTCACCTCGATGGGGGCGCGCCAGCGGGCGAGATCGTCCGCCTCGAAGAGCTCGTACGGCCCGGGGTGGTAGGCGTTGTTCACGAGAACGTCGACGCGGCCGAAGGTCTCGATCGTTCGGGACACGAGGTTTCGGCAGGCGTCGGCCGAAGTGATGTCCGTCTCGACCGGCAGCGCGCGCCGACCGAGCGCCTCCACCTCGCGTGCCACGGGCTCGAGATGGGCCGGGCTTCGCGCCGCGAGCGCGACGTCGGCACCTGCGGCGGCAAGAGCGAGCGCGACGTCGCGGCCGAGACCGGGCCCGATGCCCGAGACGATGGCGATGCGACCCGCGAGCAGCATGAAACACCCCTTCCCGGATTCAGCGACTGATGGCGCCGCCGTCGACGAAGATCGATGCGCCGGAAACGAACGACGCACGGTCGGAACAGAGCCAGACCGCCGCTTCCGCGATCTCCTCGGGCCTCCCGAGACGCCCCCCCGGCTGTCCGGCGCGGATCAGCTTCTCGATGCCCGGGTTGTTCCCCATGTAGCGCTGGAGCATCGGCGTATCGACGCTGCCGGGACAGATGGCGTTCACGCGGATGCCCGTGCGTGCGTTCTCGAGGGCAGCCGTCTTGGTGAGACCCAGAACGCCGTGCTTCGAACTGCAGTACGCCGAGAGCGTCGGTGTCGCAACGACGCCGGCACCGCTCGCGGTGTTCACGATCGCGCCGCCGCCCTGCTTCAGCATGGCGCGGATCTCGTGCTTCATGCACAGGAAGATGCTCACGAGGTTCGTGCGCAGCGTGCGCTCGAAGGCCTCGCACTCGATCTCGTGGAGCGGACCGACGGCGCCCGTGATGCCGGCGTTGTTGAAGGCGCAGTCGAGGCGACCGAACGCCGCCAGCGCGGCGCTCACGAGCGCCTCGACCTGCGCCTCGTCGGTGACGTCCGTGCGCAGGAAGCGCGCCTCGACGCCCGCCGCGCGCACGGCGGCGGCCGTCTCCTCTCCGCCGGCGACGTCGACGTCCGACAGGAGCACGCGCGCACCCTCCCGCGCGAAGGCGAGACAGGCCGC